>NZ_JAMXFI010000039.1:0-64834 GCF_025460875.1 Microvirga yunnanensis | reverse complement strand
CGTCCGAGAAGAAGGCCCGCGAGAAGGCTGAGGCCGTTCGCCGCGCCCGCAAGCTGATCCGTAAGCGCATGCAGCGCGAAGGCCTGCTGCCTTCCAAGCCCCGTCCGACCCGCTAAGCTCTTCGAGCAGGCCTTGAAAAAGGCCTCGCCGACCGGTTGTGAATCAGCGCCCGTCGCGCAAGCGGGGCGCTGTTTGCATGTCTGGGGCTCGTTTTGCCCGGAGCGAACTCAGTTGCATTATCTCTTGCGTCGGCGCCTTTTTGATGCCTTGTTTCACGGCTGTTAAGGATTTCCCGCCAGAGTGCCGCTCCCTGGTACCGTGAGTAAACAAGCTGGAGACGAAGGTGTTCGCCCCATCGATTCGCCGTTTAGCCCCCCTGAGCCTGACCCTCGTTGCCCTTAGCCTCGCGGCCTGCACCACCACGGGCGGCGGACCCAGCCAGCGCATTGCCGTCGTGGAAGAGGACACGCAGGGGACGAGCACGGTCAACATCTCGTCCCTGTCGGACGTGATCCAGCGCAACCCGAACGATCCGAGCGCCTACAACACCCGCGGCGCCGCATATGCGCGCGTGGGGAACTACAGCAGCGCCATGGCCGACTTCTCCAAGGCGGTGCAGCTCGATCCGAATTATGCACCGGCTTACACCAACCGCGCCCTCGCCCTGCGGCAGACGAACCGCAACGACCAGGCGCTCGCCGACTTCAGCCGGGCCATTCAGGCCGATCCGAACTATGGCCCGGCCTATATCGGACGCGCCAACCTGTACCGCGCCCAGAACCAGTACCAGGAAGCCCTCAGCGACCTGAACATGGCGACCCGCCTGCTGCCCGAATCCGCCGAGGCGCTCCACTCGCGCGGCCTGCTCTACCAGCGCCAGGGCATGCACCCCCAGGCCATCCTCGACTTCGACGCCACCATCGACCGCAATCCCTTCGTCGGCGCGCCCTATGCGGCCCGCGGCCAGAGCTTCGTGGCGACGAACCAGTACGACAAGGCCATCGAGGACTTCAACGCGGCCCTCAACGTGAACAACAAGGACGCCGATTCCTGGGCCTGGCGCGGCGTGGCCCTCGAGCGCAAGGGCGACCGGAGCCAGGCTCTCGAGAGCTATCAGCGGGCTCTCGCGCTCGACAACAGCAACAGCGTCGCCCGCCAGGGCAGCTCCCGGCTGCAGGGCGGCGTGGCAGGCCTGTTCCGCTCGTAAGGGCTGTCGCGGGAGGCGGCGTGAACCCGGCCCCTCCCCTGCGCATCATCGCCGACATCCAAAATCGTCTCGAAGCGCATGCGGGCCTGCATGCGCTTCTTTCGCATGTGGAGGGTCTCGGGCTTCCCGATGCCCGGATCGGCGCCGGCAGGATCGTCTGGATCCGATCGTGCGGCCGATGCCGGCCTTCGCATTCAAGATGGACGTTGACCGGGAACGCATCGGGGCCAAGGCGTGGGCGGCCCACTGGCCGAAGCTGACGATGCTCAAGACCTGGGAGGAGGCCTATCCCGATCCTCACACCTCCTTCGACAGGATCGAGACATAAGGCTCGAAGCCGAAGGCCCGGTAGGTGCGGTCCGCCCTCTCATTGGCCACCAGGACGCCGATGAAGAGCCGCTTGAGCCCCGCTTCCTTGGTCAGGCGCTCGGCCTCCTTGAGCAGCATCTGGCCGATGCCGCGGCCACGCCAGTCGTTGTGCACGATCAGGTCCGTGACCGTTCCGTGATTGCGGAAGCCGTCGGCCACATAGGCGGCGTCCTGGTCGAGGGAGAAGCCCATGGCGCCGACCGTCGCCCCTTCCGCCCGCGCCAGCACGATGCGGCCGTTGCGCCGGGACAGACGCTGCATCAGCTCGTCGTAATATTCCGCCGCAGCCTTGTAGTCGCGCCGCCGGTCGCCGACGAGGTCGGCCTCGAACACGTTGAGCTGGTGGATGAGCTCGATGACGGCCTCCCGGTCGGCTGGAAGGGCGGTGCGGAGGGTAATCGGGGACATGTCAGGGTCCGGGAAAGCGCATCGGGGTTCGCGTTAAAGCAGATTTCATCCCCTGCGTCATGACCTCGCTTTCCCTGTCACGGCCGGGCTCGTCCCGGCTAGGCCGATGCGGTGGGGCGCTGCGCTGGAGCGCGGGGTCGGACACTTCCGGTTCTGCCGCCTCTCCCGTCATGGCCGGCTAAAGCATCGGACGTGAAAAGTGGACATGCACTTTTGGGATCCATCCGATGCTTTCTTCTTGAATGAGAGCATCGGTCAGAACGGACCCAGCGGGCCGCGCCAGCGAAAACCGGATCCACTTTTCCGTCCGATGCTCTAGTCATCACCCTCCTCTCGCCGGCCATCCCGATAAGGTGAAGCGCGGCGCCTCTCGGAAGCGGGATCACCGGGACGAGCCCGGTGATGACGTGGAGAGGTGGGATGGGCGGGTGATGACGCGGAGAAGGTGGCAAGGGCCGTGACAACACCCTCCCCACGTCATGGCCGGCCAGTCATCACCCGACTCTCGCCGGCCATCCCGATGCGGAAAAGCGCCGCGGCTCAAACAATCGAGATCACCGGGACGAGCCCGGTGATGACGTGGAGAAGGTGGTCAGGGCCGGTGATGACAACCGGGTGACCATCCGGCCGAGCCAAGACAGGGTCCCGAACGGTGCGCCGCTTCAAGATGTGCGCCTCGGATCCGATGCTCGAGGGGGGGCGCCTGGGAGCTGATCTCTCCTCCCGCCGCGCCCGGAGCGCGAGCGGACGAATGATCCCGCTGGCAAGGTCATCATGCCGTTCGGCGGCTGGCAGTTCCGTCGCCGCAGCTCCGTGGCCGCATCGCTCAAGATCCGCAAGTCTGAATCGATCCCGGATCCGCATGCGATTCGCGGCTGAATTCTTCCGGGCGGGATCCGTGTTGCTGTGTCGATCGGGGTTCCGTCTGTAACAGAAGGTGCGCTCTCGCCAGTATGACTCGGCGAATGCTGGCTTCGCTGCAGTAGAAGCGGCATCCCACGTGAATCGAGCCGATGTCAATTCGTCAACGTCAGCTTTGGCTTGACTCGCCGGTTCTCCCCTGACGAATCGCCGATCCCCGGTTTCTTCAACAATTGTGTGGTCAGCCTTAACCAATTCTTACGGATCGACTCCACCCGCACGGCCGAATCGGACATCTCTGACGGCGTTACGAGACAATGGAGTTTGCACCGGCGGCGCCCCGCGCGCCGCGGTCGTCAGCGCTTCCGAGAGGCCCCTCACGCGGCGGTCCTCCGGGAGGCTGATGCGCTTGGCATCCGGGATTCCCCATGTGGGTTCGACATCCACGCGAGGGGCTCAGATCGGCCGGCGCGCATTCCTCTGCTGTCCCGCAACGCTCTTCGAGCAGGAGATGACAGACGTGAACTGAGGCTAGGCAAAGCAAAAGGCCCACGAAGCGGGAACTTCGAGGGCCTTTGGAGTCACCGAGGGACGGCGACGGATTCGTTTGGCGACAATCCTTATGCCTCCCGACAAGCTGAGTGTCAACGACATCGGTTCCGGTGAACGCTCCCGCTTTGCCCTCACATGGGAGGGATGCGATGCAGCTTGCATCGTCTGGAGGCCGGCGGCTGAGACACGCTGCTTTGGCCGCGAGGAAGTTCGCGCTCGAAACCGGGCGCACTGTGACACGAAAGGAACTCTCGGCCTCCGCGGGCGAGGCCGAGAAGGCGCTCGGCCTGAGCGCGCCGCAGCGTCTGGTGTTGAGCCAGCTGGTGGCGTGCTGGGGCGAGCTCGAGATGGACCGGCTGCTGGTCTGGCCGTCCAATCAGCGTCTGATCTCCACGACGGGGCTGTCGGAGCGGGCCGTGCGCAACGCCGTTCGGGCCCTGATCGAATGCCAAGTGGTGATCCCCAAGGATTCGGCCAACGGCAAGCGCTACGCCGTGCGGGATGCCGCCGGCACGGTGGTGGACGCCTTCGGGTTCGATCTCACGCCCCTCTACGCCCGCCGTGGCGAGTGGATGGCGATCCTGTCCGACCAGAGGCGCCGGAAGGAGAGCCTGAAGCGCTCCTTCGACGAGATCACCATCTGCCGCCGCGCCGCCGAGGAGGCCCTGAGCGCGCTGGCCCAGTATCACCCCGGTGTTGATCGCGGCGGAATCGAGAGCGGCCTTTCCCTCCTGAAGGCCCGCACGCCCAGGCGCTCGGGGACGGCTCTTCCGGAGGGCCTGCTCGATGCGTGGAAAGACATCCGGCAACGTGCTGAGGATGCCTTCTACCAGGCGGGCTGTGGCGGCACGCAATGCCGACAATTAGAAGCAGAGAAAGGATCTCCGAGTGAGACTTGTGACAAGGGCATTCGGGTTGAAGCTCCGCCTGCCGATCCAATCCCGTCCCCGGGGCAGCCGCTGCTGCCGGCCCTGGTCGCCGAGGCCTGTCCGGTGGTGTCCGCGTGCGCTCATCCGATCAGGGATGCGGTCGACGTGGTCGCGGCTGGCCGCTTCCTCCGTGCGTCTCTCGGAGCCCACCCGAGCGCCTGGGACGAGGCCGTCGCGGCGATCGGGGCCGTCCGGGCGGCGACGGCCGTGATCTATGTCCTGCAACTCTACGACGACGACGTGTCGAGCGGCCGGAACCGGATCCGGAATCCGGGCGGCTATTTCCGATCCGTCGTGCGCATGATCGAGGCCGGTCGTCTCGATCTGGAGCCGGAACTGATGAGCTTGAGACGGCGCAGGATGGTCTGAGGGTTTGGAGGGATGGGCTTTGCACGCCCGGGCGCTTCGCGCTCGCCTGTGCCGGTCCTGTTGCCTATAAGGAAGTGACCACGACAAGCTGGAGAAAAGCATGAAGCTCGCCCGGGACCAAGTGTCCGATCCTGCCGACGCGGAGGCGCGCCGGAGCGTTGCCCCCGTCATCTGCTATCCGGTCGAAACCCTGCCGCGGCCCGATCTCGCGGCATACCGGGCGGCGCGTGAGGGCTGGGAGAAGGTGGACGAGGTCGTCGTCCCGCCGCGGGACGCGCGCTGCTTCAGCGTGCCCGCCGGCTGCTTCTTCCGGATCGTCAGTATCGAAGGCCCCCAGGTGGGCGACCTCAATCTCTGGGCGGCGGACGATCTCGACGAGCGCTTCTTCTCCGGCAAGACGCGGGCCCTCAACGGCACGCATGTGTCCACCGGGGACCAGCTCTGGTCGTCCCTGCCGCATCTGAGGCCGATGGCGACGATCACGCACGACACCCTCGACTGGTACGGTTTCGACCAGTATGGCGGTTCCGTGCACGACGTCATCGGCACCCGGTGCGATCCCTACACGCATCGTCTGCTCTCGGGCCAGGACTACCATTACTGCTGCCATTCGAACCTGACCCGCGCGCTCGCCCATCGGCTGGGCCGCCCGAAGAGCGAGGTCGAGCCGGCGGTGCACGACGTGCTCAACGTGTTCATGTGCACCGGCTTCACCCGCGATACGGGGCAGTACTTCATGAAGGCGAGCCCCGTCAGGCCGGGCGACTACCTGGAGTTCTTCGCCGAGATCGACCTGCTCGGCGCGCTCTCCGCCTGCCCGGGCGGCGATTGCAGCGCGGAGCATTCGAGCGACGCGGCGGTCTGCCATCCGCTGCTGGTGGAGATCTACCGGCCCAAGGCGCCGCCCCGGGGCTGGACCTCGCCGGCGCGCAATGCCTACGGGCGGCAACACGGCGAGTGAACCGGCCGTCATCCGCGTGACGGTCCGGTGAAATGCAAAGGGGCTCCCTGCGGAGCCCCCTTCTTATCGCACCACGTTCAGCGGCTTCACCGCCGGCCCGGTGAAGCGGCTCGTCGCCAGGTCACCCGTGGGCTTGCTCGAGAAGCCCATGTGCAGGCTGGGCTCCGCCGACATGAGGGCGCTCAGCGCCGTCGGCGGCTTCTTCGCACCCGGGGGAGACTTCGCCTCCGGGGCGGCGGCAGGCTTTCCCTTCGCGACCTCTTTCGGGGTCGATCCGGTGACCGGGATATCGACCGGGCCCGCCGCGGCGACCACGATGGGACGCAGGTCGGGACGCGGCGGCGGGAGCGGGACCGCGGCCATCTCCACGGGGCCGCGCGGTTCGGGGGCCTCGGGGATCGGGTTCGTGGCGGCGAGCGAGCCCGGACGGGCCGGCGGGAGCGGGGCATAGGCCAGCGCGAGGGTTCCGGCGACGGGCTCGAGCCCCGTGTCATCCGCATCGGGCCGCCTCGGCGGCATCGGGGCGAAGGCCATGCCCTTGGGGATGGACATCTCGGATTGCGCGTCCGGTCCCTGCTGCCAGGCGAGGGCTGGACCGGAGGCCGTCTGCACGGTGCTCGGCGCCCCGTTGATCCGGGTCGGCGGGAGGGGCGCGGAGGCCGGCGGGGTCAGGTCCTCACGCAGGGCCGGGGCGATCGCCGCCATGACGGCCGGAGCGGGCGGCTCGGGCCGCGGCTGGATCGCCACGGGGGCGCGGCGGACCGGCTCGGGCGCCTGCGCCGGCTGCAGCGCCGCATAGACCGACGCGTTGGAATCGCTGGCGTAGTAGTTCTGGGCCGGCTGCGGCTGCGGCTGACGGGACGCCATGATGGCGCGGCTGGGCCGCGAGGCGACACGGATCTCCTCCGCATCCTCGTTCTCGTCGTCGTCGAGACCGAACAGGGTGGCCCAGAAGCTCTTGCGGCGCGGCTGGGTGGCGACCGCCTCCTCGGCATCCGCATAGGCCGTGTAGCCGGCCACCGTGCCGCCCTTGGCGAGCACCTCGGCGCGGGCCTCGTCGTAGCCCGGCAGGGGCCGGCCGTCGGACGGGATGTGAACGGTCTTGCCGTCGGGGAAGATGCTCGCGAGCTGGGCGCGGGTCATGCGCGGCCAGGCGCGCACGCTGCCCACGTCGAGATGGACGAAGGGCGTATAGGCGTTGGGATAATAGCCGACACCGCCGTTCTGCAGCCGCATGCCGATGGCGCGCAGGCGCGCGGTCGATACGTCCGGCAGGTAGAAGTCCATGGCCTTGCCCTGCATGTGCTGACTATTCTTGGCCACGACGCTCGAGCGCCGCCGGAGCATGGAATTGGTCTGCGGCGAGCGGTAGCCGGAGTTCACGTGCACCGGTTCGTTCGACCCGGACTCGCGGTAGACCTCCCACACCGTATCGAACAGACGCGGGTCCATGCGGGTCGGCTCGTCGCGCCGCCAGTCGCGCAGGAACCAGTTGAGCTGCTGCAGGGCGCCCGAGTCGTACTGGCCGTTGCGCCGGAACGTGACGGTGAGGCTTTCCTTGGTGTTGTTGTTGTAGAGGCTCAGCGTGCGGGTATCGCCGTTGGCGACGGCATCCTGCGTGCCGCGCACCCCGCCCACCATGACGATCAGAATGGCCGCAAGACCGATGCCGGCGCGATACGCCAGAGCATCCGACCCGAAAGTGGACACCCATTTCGGGATCCACCTGACGCTCATTCCTTGGGCCGGCGCATCGTTCTTCGCGGAAAACCGGAGCCACTGTCCCGCACGATGCGCCCGGCGGTCCGTACGCAATACTCTCACTGTGATACTCGTCTTTACCGGGCCGCATCCGTGGATGCGGCGATCCTTATGGTGAAAGGATCTTTGCCGAGGACGGTTACCTTCGCGTTAAGTGAGGCCAGAATTTCGTTGAAAACGGAACAGGATCCGGGAGCTATTCGGACAGGTTGAGGGCGGCCCGGACCTTGCGGTCGAGACCGTAGATGTCGTCGAAGCGCCTTACCTCACCCTTCTCGTCGATCGCGAGCGTGAAGTAGGTCAGGTGCACGGGCAGGGGATTGGTCAACTGCACGGTGCGCTCGCCCTTGCCGATGAGCCCGCGCAACCGTTCCTCGGTCCATTTGCCGTCCCGGCCCATGATCTCCTCTGCGAGTTCGAAGGGCTTCTCGACGCGCACGCATCCATGGCTGAAGGCGCGCTTGCTGGCCGAGAACAGGGTGCGGTTGGGCGTGTCGTGCAGATAGACCGCATGCTGATTGGGGAACATGAACTTCACGAAGCCCAATGCGTTGCGCTCGCCCGGCGGCTGCTGCACCACGATGCGGTCGCCCCGGCGGATGATCTTGTAGCCCTTGCGCGCTGCGTAATAGGGGTCGCTGGCAAGAGCGGGCAGGATCTCCTTCTTCATGATCGAGGGCGGGATCGTCCAGGACGGATTGATCACGAGATACTTCATGGTCTCGGAGAAGATCGGCGTCTGCGACTGCTCCTTGCCGACGATCACGCGGGTCTGGTGCACGATGGCGCGGCCGTCGACCACCTGCAGGCGGTATTCGGGCACGTTCACCATGATGTGCCGCTGCCCCAGATCCGCCGGCAGCCACCGCCAGCGCTCCATATTGGCGATCAGGTCCGACTGCCGCTGCGCCACCGATGGACCGGACAGAGCGGCGATCGTCTGCGCATTCAGAACGCCCGTGTCCGGCAGCCCCTTTTCCTTCTGGAAGGCCGCCACGGCCGAGGCCACGCGCTCGTCGTAGACCGTCTGGTCGTCCGGGTCCTTCACGAGGTTGAACCGTGCGCGGATCAGAGGCACGCGCGGATCCTTCATGCCCACGCGCAGGGTCGGTCCTCGCGGAAGCCGGACGCTCGGCTGCGACGGATGGCTTTCGCGCAGCTTCGCCAGTCGCTCCTTCAGGGCTTTGTAGCCGGGATGCGGCGGGTTGTAGGCCTCGAGCGCTCCACCCGCGTCTCCCGCGGAGGAAACCCGGCTCAGCACGTCGGGTGCCGACGGCAGGTCGAGCTTCGGGGTCACCAGCGGCGACAGGCGGGCGAGATCGATGCGCCCCCCACGGGCGTCACGGGCATAACGGATCACGGACAGGGAGAGCTTCACGTCGGCCCTGGCCCATTGCGCCGGCGTCGCATCCTTGCGCAGGCCCCGGTCGGGCAGGGCGTAGTCGGCCGGATCGAGCCCGTCCTCGTCGGCGGCCTTCAGGCGTTCCATCACGCCGCGGGCGGCGGGCGACCAGGCTCCGTCCTGGGCCCAGACGAGAGGACGCTCGGCCTGTGCGTAATAGGCCGACAGGGCGTCCCGGTCCTTGCCGCTCACCCGCAGGTCGCGCAGGGCGGCCTCGTCGGCGAACAGGCCTTCCACGGCCATGCGGAAGACGTCCGCTTGCATCAGGGCAGTGACGGGGGCCGCATCGGGCAACGGGATGTCGATGGCGGGCGGGGCTTTGAGATCGGCCGCCTCGACGGTGACGGGCGCGGGCTCGAGGAGCGGAATGGCCTGGGATGCCGTGTCCTGTTCGGCCGGGGCGTCCGGAACGGCGGCATCGTGGAAGGAGGGTTCCGCGGGAGCGGTCTGGACGAGGTCCGGCCGAGTGCCGGCGTCTTCGGCGAGGGCGGCAAGGGGGAGGAGTGAAACAGACCCGATGAGGCCGAGCCAAAGTGCCGTCTTGCGCAAGCCACGCATGATCCTGCTCCTCGTCGCAATGAATGTGGAGGCTCGAAGGTCCTCCATCGAAAGGATTTCGTCAGTGTTCCCGCACACGTTCTGTTACGCTTAACGCACAAAACGCCGTGCGGCTTCATCGTCTAGGTCAAGTTCCTTCAATTTTCTGTAAAAAGCCCGCAGCAGGGCGAGCCTCGCGCCTCCTTGCGAACGATGCGCCCATCGCCTGGAAGGCCGTCGGGAGAGACATGAAGAGGGATGAGGGGTCGAACCCGCGTGCGGGATCGCCCGGGCGCTGCCGGGAGAGAAGGGTCAACCGGCCGTTAACGGGAGGCGGGCGTCGCCCCTGGCCGAGGTGGGTTGATCCGCCGAGCGCCGCGGCCAATATGTGTGCAGGACCATTCCGTTAGACCGATCCCAAGCAGGCCATCGCCCGTGACCTCCCTGACATCCTCTCCCATGCATCATCCATCCGCCGCCGGCGCCGCGCAGGCCGAACTCGGGCTGCTGCCCGAATGGAACCTCTCTCACCTCTATCCCGGCATGGACAGCGAGGCCTTCAAGCAGGATCTCGCGAAGGCCGAATCGGAGTGCAAGGCCTTCGCCGACGCCTATCGCGGCACGCTCGACGCGATGGCCAGAGGCGAGAGGGCGTCCGTGCGGCTGGACGAGGTGGTGAAGCGCTACGAGGCGCTCGAAGATCTGCTCGGCCGCCTCATGTCCTATGCCGGCCTCGTCTATTCCGGCGACACCACCGACCCGATCCGGGCGAAGTTCTACGGCGACACCCAGGAGCGCCTGACCGCCGCCTCGACGGAGCTGCTCTTCTTCGGGCTCGAACTCAACCGCATCGACGACCAGGTGCTCGACAAGGCCGTGAGCGAGGAGCCGCTCAGGCATTACAAGCCCTGGATCGAGGATCTGCGCAAGGACAAGCCCTTCCAGCTCGAGGACAAGATCGAGCAGCTCTTCCACGAGAAGTCGGTGACCGGCCGCTCGGCCTGGAACCGCCTGTTCGACGAGACCATCGCGTCGTTGCGCTTCACCGTGCGCGGCGAGGACCTGCCCATCGAGCCGACCCTGAACAAGCTGCAGGATCCGGACGAGGGCGTGCGCAAGGACGCCTCCGACGCCCTGGCCAAGACCTTCAAGGCCAATCTCCGCACCTTCACGCTCATCACCAACACGCTTGCCAAGGACAAGGAGATCTCCGACCGCTGGCGCGGCTTCGAGGACGTGGCCGATTCCCGCCATCTGGCGAACCGGGTCGAGCGCGAGGTCGTGGAGGCCATGGTGTCGGCCGTCCGGGAGGCCTATCCGCGCCTGTCGCACCGCTACTACGCCCTGAAGGCCCGGTGGTTCAAAAAGGACAAGCTCGACCATTGGGACCGCAACGCGCCCCTGCCGAAGGTCGAGCAGCGCACCATTTCCTGGAACGAGGCGAAGGATACGGTCCTGTCGGCCTATTCCGCCTTCTCGCCGCGCATGGCCGACATCGCGCAGCGCTTCTTCGACGAGGGCTGGATCGATGCGCCGACCCGGCCCGGCAAGGCGCCCGGCGCCTTCGCCCACCCGACGGTGCCCTCGGCCCACCCCTACGTGCTCCTGAACTACCAGGGCAAGCCGCGGGACGTGATGACCCTGGCGCACGAGCTCGGGCACGGGGTGCACCAAGTGATGGCCGGTCCCAACGGCGCTCTCATGGCGCCCACGCCCCTGACGCTCGCCGAGACGGCGTCCGTCTTCGGCGAGATGCTCACCTTCCGCCGCCTCCTCGACCAGACCGTCGATCCGGTCCAGCGCAAGGCAATGCTGGCCGCGAAGGTCGAGGACATGATCAACACGGTGGTGCGCCAGATCGCGTTCTACTCCTTCGAGCGCAAGGTGCATCTGGAGCGTCGGAACGGCGAGCTCACGGCCGACAAGCTGTGCGAACTCTGGATGTCCGTCCAGGACGAGAGCCTCGGGCCGGCGATCCGGCTCGGCCCGGGCTACGAGAGCTTCTGGACCTATATCCCCCACTTCATCCATTCGCCGTTCTACGTCTATGCCTATGCCTTCGGCGACTGCCTCGTGAACTCGCTCTACGGCGTCTACGAACGGTCCAACGAAGGCTTCGTGGAGCGCTATTTCGCGCTCCTCTCGGCGGGCGGCACCAAGCACTACTCGGAGCTGCTCGCGCCCTTCGGCCTCGATGCGGGCGATCCGGCCTTCTGGCAGATCGGCCTGTCGATGATCGAACGGCTGATCGGCGAGCTGGAGGCGATGGAGACCACGGCCGCGTAAGCATTCTACCCGGCGGCCGGCCTCCCGGCCGCCGGGCCTGCACACGATAAGAATGGAACGAACACGGATGGGGCTGGACCGGGAGGGTCGACCATGGCGGTTCGTATCGGGAGTCAGGCTGAGGACCGGCTGAGCGGGACCGGCGCCGCGGACACGATCTACGGATACGATCCCAATGCCCGGACACCGCCCACGGTGGCCGCCACCATGATCGTGTCCGGCCTGGACAATCCTCTCTACCTGACCGCGGCCCCGGGCGATTCCCGGCACCTGTTCATCCTCGAGAAGCGCGGGCTTGTGAAGGTGTACGACACCTCCACCGGCCAGTCCCTCGGCGGATCCTTTCTCGACGTCTCGTCGCAGGTCGCGACCGCCGGGGAGCAGGGCCTCCTCGGGCTCGCCTTCGCGCCCGACTTCGCCACGAGCCGGACGTTCTACGTCTATCTCAGCACGACGGCCGGCGACGTGGAGATCCGGGAATACAGGACCCAGGCAGCGAACCCGCTCGTTGCGGACCCCGGCAGCATGCGGCTCATCGACCGGATCGACTATCCCACGTCCACCAATCACCGCGGCGGGTGGATCGGCTTCGGACCGGACGGGTATCTCTACGCGGCGACCGGCGACGGCGCGAACGGAGGCAATGCGCAAAGCCTCGGCAACCAGCTCGGCAAGATCCTCAGGCTCGACGTCAAAGGCGACGCCTTCCCGTCCGACCCGATCCGGAACTATGCCCTGCCGCCGGACAACCCGTCGTCGATCGAGGGTATTGCCGGCAGCGCGGCGGGCACCGGCATCTACGCGGCCGGCCTGCGCAATCCCTGGCGCGTCGGCTTCGACCGGCTGACCGGCGAGATGCTGATCGGCGATGTCGGTCAGAACACCACCGAGGAGATCGATCTCGGGCGGGCCGGCGCCAATTACGGCTGGAGCGCCACCGAGGGCCCGTTCGATCCCCGGGCGTTTCCGAACTTCACGAACCCGATCTACGCTTACGGGCGCGATCTCGGGATCGCGGTCACGGGCGGCTATGTCTATCGCGGGCCGGAGCCGGATTTCCAGGGGGTCTATTTCTTCTCGGATTTCGGCACGGGCGGGATCTGGACCCTGCAGCGCGCCTCCGGGTCATGGTCGTTCAAGGATCTGACCGGGCAGGTCGCCGTCGGCGGCGGCCCGATCGGTTCCGTCTCGTCACTCGGGGAGGACGGATCCGGCAACCTCTACCTCGTCGATTACGGGGGCAGGATCTTCCGTCTGGATCTCAGGTCCGGCGCCGGCCCCGACGTGCGGGCCGACGCAGCGGACGTGCTCAGCGGCGGCGGCGGCAACGACCGCATCCTGGGCGGCGGCGGCGACGACTCGCTGTACGGCGGCGCCGGCAACGACACCCTGCGTGGCGGACCGGGTGCCGATCTCCTGTCGGGCGGCAGCGGCATCGATTATGCCGATTACCGCGATGCCTCCGGCCCCGTGCGCATCGACCTCGCGCGGAAGACCCAGGCGGGAAGCGATGCCGCAGGCGACCGCTTGGTCGGCATCCAGGGCGCCCTCGGCAGTCCGTTCGGCGACGTGCTCAAGGGCTCCGGGAGCCACGACACGCTCCGCGGCGGCGGCGGCGACGACAGCATCTCCGGCCATGCGGGCGACGACAGACTATCCGGCGATGCCGGACGGGATACCCTCGTCGGCGGCCCCGGAAAGGATTGGCTGTCCGGAGGGGCGGGGGGTGATGTGTTCCGGTGGTCATCGGCCGGGTCGGCCGGGCCGGATCTGGTCCATGCCGATGTGGTCGCCGACTTCAGCCGGAGCGCTCGGGATCGCCTGGATCTGGCCGCGATCGATGCCAACACCCTCCGCGGCGGCGATCAAGCCTTCGTGTTTATCGGCCGGGCCGACTTCACGGCGCCCGGGCAGGTTCGGTACGAGGTCGCAGGATCGGAAGCGCGGGTCCTGCTGAACACGGACGCGGATCATGATGCCGAGGGCGTCATCCGCCTCATGGCGATCCGCAGTCTGAAGGCCGGAGATTTCTTCCTGTAGCAGGCACGACCCACCCCGGTAAATGGCCGCGGAGGGCCGCCCTGGCGCTCCGCAGACCACGCCATATCTAAAGCTCTCCAGTTCCGAGCAAGAGATTCCACGTCATGGCCGATTCCGACCGCGAAGCGAACCGCTTCTCCGCGCGCGCCGCCCGCTACGCCCGCGTGGGCGCCAATATGGGCGGAGTCGCGGCCCGCATGGCCGGCGCCCGGCTGTTCGGCGGCGATGCGCGCGACGCCTCCAACGCGGCCGTGCTGGCGCAGGCGCTCGGCGGGCTGAAAGGGCCGATCATGAAGGTGGCGCAGCTTCTGGCCACCATCCCGGACCTGATCCCGCCGGAATACGCCGCCGAGCTGCAGAAGCTCCAGAGCGAGGCGCCGCCCATGGGGGCTGCCTTCGTGAAGCGGCGCATGCAGGCGGAGCTGGGACCGCAATGGCAGGGCCGGTTCGGCTCCTTCGATCTCAACCCGGCCGCCGCCGCGTCCCTCGGCCAGGTTCACCGCGCGACCACGAAGGAGGGCGAGCAGCTCGCCTGCAAGCTGCAATATCCCGACATGCAGTCGGCCGTGGAGGCGGACCTCAAGCAGCTGGAGCTCGTCTTCGCCCTCCACCGGCGCATGGATCCCGCCATCGACACCCGCGAGATCGCCAAGGAGATCGGCGAACGGGTGCGCGAGGAGCTCGACTACGAGCGCGAGGCCAAGCACGCGGCCCTCTACGCCCAGACCCTGGCCGATGTGGCGCAGGTCCGGGTGCCCCGGGTCCATCCGGACCTGTCCACCCGGCGGCTTCTGTCCCTCGAATGGCTCGAGGGCGAGAAGATCCTCGGCTTCACCGAGGCTCCGGTCGAGATCCGCAACCGGCTGGCGGTGGCCATGTTCAAGGCCTGGTGGCACCCCTTCAGCCATGCGGCCGTGATCCACGGCGATCCGCATCTCGGCAACTACACGGTGTTCTCCGAGGACGGGGAGGCGCAGGGCATCAACCTGCTCGATTACGGCTGCATCCGCATCTTCCATCCTCGCTTCGTGGGCGGCGTGGTCGATCTCTATCGCGGCCTCCAGACGGACGACCGGTCCCGGGTCGTCCACGCCTACGAGACCTGGGGCTTCAAGAGCCTGTCGAACGAGCTGATCGACATCCTCAACATCTGGGCGCGGTTCATCTACGCGCCGCTCCTCGACGATCGCGTCCGCACCGTGGCCGACGGGGTCAAGCCCAGCGAGTACGGCCGCCGCCAGGCCTTCGAGGTCCACAAGGCCCTGAAAGAGAAGGGGCCGGTCACCGTCCCGCGCGAGTTCGTGTTCATGGACCGGGCGGCCGTGGGCCTGGGCGCGGTCTTCCTGCACCTGAAGGCCGAGCTGAACTATCACCGGTTGTTCGAGAACGAAATCGACCGTTTCTCCCTGGACGGCCTGGAGCAGAAGCAGAAGGAGGCGCTGGCCGCGTCCGGTTTACCAAACCCGGTGTAATGAGGTTGCATTCTTCGCCGGTTGGCCTTACAGCCTAACGGTAGGGTAGGGGCAACCGATGAAGATCGCTTTCGTTCACCAGAACTTTCCTGGCCAGTTCCTGCGACTCGCCCGGACCTTCGTGGCCGAGGGGCATGAGGTCGTGGGCCTCGGGATGGTCAAGCAATGCGCCATCCCGGGCGTGAAGTATTTCTCCTACGACGCGGTGCCGGGGCCGGACGATGCGCCCTACCAGAACCGTTACTCCCCGGTCATTCCCCGCCTGCGGCGGGCCTATGGGGTCGCCTACAGGGCCAAGGCGCTGGCGAGCCAGGGCTTCGAGCCCGACGTGGTCGTGGTCAATACCGGCTGGGGCGAGAACCTGTTCCTGAAGGACATCTGGCCCAGGGCCCGCCATGTGGCCTATTTCGAATATTATTACCACGCCAAGGGCCAGGACCTGGATTTCGATCCCGAGTTCCCGGTCACCAACGAGGAGGTGATCTGGCGCCTGCGCCTGAAGAATTCCATGCAGCTCGGCGCTCTCGACGCCGCCGACGTGGCCGTGGCTCCGACCCGCTACCAGCGGGACACGTTTCCCACTTACCTGCGCGACCGGCTCGCCATCATCCATGACGGCATCGATACCCACAAGCTCCTGCCGGACCCGCAGGTCAGGATCCAGCTCGGCGAGGGCGGGCCGCAGCTCACCCGCGAGAAGCCCGTGGTCACCTATGTGACCCGCAACATCGAGCCGATGCGCGGCGCGCATGTGGTCTTCAAGAGCCTGCCTCATCTCCTCGACATCGATCCCGAGCTCAGGGTCGTCATCGTCGGCGGCCGGGGCACGAGCTATTCCGGCTCCGCGCCCGACGGGCAGTCGTGGTTCGACGTATTCAAGGCCCGCATCGAGCGTCCGGTCGACTGGTCCCGGGTCCATTTCGTCGGAAACCTGCCCTATGACCAGTTCGTGAAGGTCCTGCAGGTCTCCTCGGCCCATGTCTACATGACCTATCCCTTCGTGCTGTCCTGGTCGTCCATCGAGGCCATGGCGCTCGAATGCCGGATCGTGGCCTCGGACACCGAGCCGGTGCGGGAGGTCATTCAGGACGGGGTGAACGGGCGCCTCTTCCCCTTCTTCGACGAGAAGGCCCTGGCCGAGCGGGTGCGTGAAACGCTCGCGGAGAAGGAGAGATCCGCCGCCATGGCGGCCGAGGCCCGCCGGATCGCGGTCGCGAAATATGATTATGAGACCGTGTGCCTGCCCCAGTGGCGCGCGTTTCTCGGGATCGCATGAGCGAGACGCCCTCGGGACCAGAGGCGGGCACCTTTCGGACCCGTCCGATGTTAATGATCCGAGTCTGCGCATCGCCGCATGCGGCGCGAAGCATTCATAAAGTTTTCGTTTGGAGCCATTCGAAAGATTGCGGCTCCTCACCGCATGCGCTAAACGCAGCAGTTAACAAGTGACGCTGAACAGGGCTTTGAAACATGGCCGATACAAAACATGCGCCGCACGGGGGCTACAGTCCGGATATGGACAGCCGCGCTCATGAGGCGACCTATCAGGGATTTGTCCAGTTTGCCGAAATCGCCACGGCGGTCATCATCTGCCACGTGCTGGCCCTCGCGGTCGGCGGCATCAAGCATGCCTGGCTGACGGCGATCTTCGGCGTGATCCTCTCCCTCGTGGCGGGTGGCATCGGCGCGATGGCTCCGTCCGTCGGGGTCCGGGCTCCGGCGGCGGTCGGCGTCCTCCTCCTGCTGGCGCTCATCTTCTACTGAGCGGCTGACGATCGCCTGACAGAAACGAGACAAGAGCTTGTACCCAAGCCGTTGACCACATCTTAGGGGGCCTGCATGCGGATCGCCGTTCTCTCCGAAACCGATGGAGCGGAGACTCGCGTTTCCGCCACCCCCGAGACGGTCAAGAAATACACAGGCCTCGGCGCCGACGTGGTCGTGCAGGCCGGGGCGGGAGCGAAGGCCGGCATCCCCGATGCGGAATTCGAGGCCGCCGGCGCTTCGATCGCCGGAACCGCCGGGGAGGCCCTGAAGGATGCCGATATCGTCCTCAAGGTCCGCCGCCCCGCCGAGGGCGAGCTGAAGGGCGCCAAGCCGGGCGCGCTCGTCATCGCCATCATGGATCCCTACGGCCAGGACGCGGCCCTCAAGGCCCTGGCCGACGCGCAGGTCTCCGCGTTTTCCATGGAGCTGATGCCCCGCATCACCCGCGCGCAGGTCATGGACGTGCTGTCATCCCAGGCCAATCTCGCCGGCTACCGGGCGGTGATCGATGCCTCGGCCGAGTATGGCAAGGCGTTCCCGATGATGATGACCGCGGCCGGCACGGTACCGGCCGCGCGCATCTTCGTCATGGGCGCCGGCGTCGCCGGCCTCCAGGCCATCGCGACCGCCCGCCGCCTCGGCGCCGTGGTGACCGCCACGGACGTACGCCCAGCCGCCAAGGAGCAGGTCGAGAGCCTGGGCGCCAAGTTCGTCGCCGTGGAGGACGAGGAGTTCAAGCAGGCCGAGACCGCCGGCGGCTACGCCAAGGAGATGTCGGCCGAGTACCGGGCCAAGCAGGCCGAGCTGGTCGCCTCCCATATCGCCAAGCAGGACATCGTCATCACCACGGCCCTGATCCCCGGCCGGCCGGCGCCGAAGCTCGTGTCCCGCGCCATGGTGGAATCCATGAAGCCCGGCTCCGTGATCGTCGATCTTGCGGTGGAGCGCGGGGGCAATTGCGAGCTGGCCCAGCCGGGGCAGGTGGTGGAGCACAACGGCGTGAAGATCGTGGGCCATCTCAACGTGCCCGGGCGCCTCGCCGCCACGGCCTCCAGCCTCTACGCGAAGAACCTCTACGCCTTCGTCGAGACGCTGGTGGACAAGGAAACCAAGGCTCTGGCCGTGAAGTGGGACGACGAGCTGGTCAAGGCCACCTGCCTGACCCGTGACGGCGCCATCGTTCACACCGCCTTCCAGCCGACCGCTTGAACCGTCCAGGGGAGGACACCATGGCAACGCTTACGCCCGAACAGGCCGTCGAACAGGCCCGAGCGGCGGCAGAGGCTGCCCGCCGCTCGGCCGAAGCCGCTCAGACCATCGCCGATCAGGTGGCGGATGCGGCCGGGGCCGCCGCCGCGGCCGTCACCCACGGGGCCGTCGACCCGACGGTGTTCCGTCTCGCCATCTTCGTCCTGGCGATCTTCGTCGGCTACTACGTGGTCTGGTCGGTGACCCCGGCGCTGCACACGCCGCTCATGTCGGTCACCAACGCCATCTCGTCCGTGATCGTGGTCGGCGCCCTTCTGGCCGTCGGCGTGGACGTGGCGCCCGCCCTCGGCGAAGGGCCGATCTGGGCCCGGGTGCTCGGCTTCATCGGCCTCGTCCTGGCGTCCATCAACATTTTCGGCGGCTTCCTGGTGACCCAGCGCATGCTCGCCATGTACCGCAAGAAGGGGTGAGGCGATGTCGGCCAATCTAGCCTCGATCCTCTACCTCATCTCGGGCGTCCTGTTCATCCTGGCGCTGCGGGGCCTGTCTCACCCGACCACGTCCCGGCAGGGCAACCTCTACGGCATGGTTGGCATGGGGATCGCCATCCTCACCACCCTGTTCGTATCCCCGCCGAGCGGCTTCGGCGGCTGGGCCCTGGTGATCCTGGGGTTGGCCATCGGCGGCGGCGTCGGAGCGGTGGTCGCCCGGCGCGTGCCCATGACCGCGATGCCCCAGCTGGTCGCCGCGTTCCACTCCCTGGTCGGTCTCGCGGCGGTCCTGGTGGCGGCGGGCGCGCTCTATGCGCCCCAGGCCTTCGGGATCGGCTCCGTGGGCACCATCCACGGCGGCTCGCTGTTCGAGATGGCGCTCGGCGTCGCGATCGGCGCCATCACCTTCACCGGTTCGGTGATCGCGTTTCTGAAGCTCGACGGGCGCATGTCCGGCAAGCCGATCCTGCTGCCGAGCCGCCACCTCATCAATATCGGCCTCGGCCTCCTGCTGCTGGTCCTGCTCGTCGCCTTCATCCGCACGGAGAGCCATGCGGCCTTCTGGCTGATCGTGCTCGTCTCCTTCGTGCTCGGCGTCACGCTCATCATCCCCATCGGCGGCGCCGACATGCCGGTGGTGGTGTCGATGCTCAATTCCTATTCCGGCTGGGCGGCCGCCGGCATCGGCTTCACCCTCGGCAATCTCGCGCTCATCATCACGGGCGCCCTGGTCGGCTCTTCGGGCGCGATCCTGTCCTACATCATGTGCAAGGGCATGAACCGCTCCTTCATCTCCGTGATCCTCGGCGGCTTCGGCGGCGAGACGGCCGCCGCCGGCGGCGGGGCTGTCGAGACCCGGCCCGTCAAGCAGGGCTCGGCGGACGACGCCGCCTTCATCATGAAGAACGCCGCCAAGGTCATCATCGTGCCCGGCTACGGCATGGCGGTCGCCCAGGCGCAGCATGCGCTGCGCGAGATGGCCGACGAGTTGAAGGCCGAGGGCGTCGAGGTGAAGTACGCCATCCACCCGGTGGCGGGCCGCATGCCCGGCCACATGAACGTGCTCCTGGCCGAAGCCAACGTGCCCTACGACGAGGTGTTCGAACTCGAGGACATCAACGGCGAATTCCCGCAGGCCGACGTGGCCTTCGTCATCGGAGCCAACGACGTGACCAACCCGGCCGCGAAGACCGATCCGTCCTCTCCGATCTTCGGCATGCCGATCCTCGACGTGGAGCGGGCCAAGACCGTGCTGTTCATCAAGCGCGGCATGGGCTCGGGCTATGCGGGCGTCGAGAACGAGCTGTTCTTCCGCGACAACACCATGATGCTCTTCGGCGACGCCAAGAAGGTGGTGGACGAGATCCTGAAGAACCTCTGACGCATCCTGACCGCGAATGCTTCATGCCCGGCCCGGCGCCGGGCATTTTCGTGTCCATCATCGAGATCACCGGCCTCGGATCTCCATTGTTGGGAGCGCAGCGCCTCACCGCATCGGGATGGCCGGCACAAGGCCGGCCATGACGTGGGGAGGGTGTTGTCACGGCCCTTGCCACCTTCTCCGCGTCATCACCCGCCCATCCCACCTCTCCACGTCATCACCGGGCTCGTCCCGGTGATCCCGCTTCCGAGAGGCGCCGCGCTTCACCTTATCGGGATGGCCGGCGAGAGGAGGGTGATGACTAGAGCATCGGACGGAAAAGTGGATCCGGTTTTCGCTGGCGCGGCCCGCTGGGTCCGTTCTGACCGATGCTCTCATTCAAGAAGAAAGCATCGGATGGATCCCAAAAGTGCATGTCCACTTTTCACGTCCGATGCTTTAGCCGGCCATGACGGGAGAGGCGGCAGAACCGGAAGTGTCCGACCCCGCGCTCCAGCGCAGCGCCCCACCGCATCGGCCTAGCCGGGACGAGCCCGGCCGTGACAGGGAAAGCGAGGTCATGACGCAGGGGATGAAATCTGCTTTAACGCGAACCCCGATGCGCTTTCCCGGACCCTGACATGTCCCCGATTACCCTCCGCACCGCCCTTCCAGCCGACCGGGAGGCCGTCATCGAGCTCATCCACCAGCTCAACGTGTTCGAGGCCGACCTCGTCGGCGACCGGCGGCGCGACTACAAGGCTGCGGCGGAATATTACGACGAGCTGATGCAGCGTCTGTCCCGGCGCAACGGCCGCATCGTGCTGGCGCGGGCGGAAGGGGCGACGGTCGGCGCCATGGGCTTCTCCCTCGACCAGGACGCCGCCTATGTGGCCGACGGCTTCCGCAATCACGGAACGGTCACGGACCTGATCGTGCACAACGACTGGCGTGGCCGCGGCATCGGCCAGATGCTGCTCAAGGAGGCCGAGCGCCTGACCAAGGAAGCGGGGCTCAAGCGGCTCTTCATCGGCGTCCTGGTGGCCAATGAGAGGGCGGACCGCACCTACCGGGCCTTCGGCTTCGAGCCTTATGTCTCGATCCTGTCGAAGGAGGTGTGAGGATCGGGATAGGCCTCCTCCCAGGTCTTGAGCATCGTCAGCTTCGGCCAGTGGGCCGCCCACGCCTTGGCCCCGATGCGTTCCCGGTCAACGTCCATCTTGAATGCGAAGGCCGGCATCGGCCGCACGATCGGATCCAGACGATCCTGCCGGCGCCGATCCGGGCATCGGGAAGCCCGAGACCCTCCACATGCGAAAGAAGCGCATGCAGGCCCGCATGCGCTTCGAGACGATTTTGGATGTCGGCGATGATGCGCAGGGGAGGGGCCGGGTTCACGCCGCCTCCCGCGACAGCCCTTACGAGCGGAACAGGCCTGCCACGCCGCCCTGCAGCCGGGAGCTGCCCTGGCGGGCGACGCTGTTGCTGTTGTCGAGCGCGAGAGCCCGCTGATAGCTCTCGAGAGCCTGGCTCCGGTCGCCCTTGCGCTCGAGGGCCACGCCGCGCCAGGCCCAGGAATCGGCGTCCTTGTTGTTCACGTTGAGGGCCGCGTTGAAGTCCTCGATGGCCTTGTCGTACTGGTTCGTCGCCACGAAGCTCTGGCCGCGGGCCGCATAGGGCGCGCCGACGAAGGGATTGCGGTCGATGGTGGCGTCGAAGTCGAGGATGGCCTGGGGGTGCATGCCCTGGCGCTGGTAGAGCAGGCCGCGCGAGTGGAGCGCCTCGGCGGATTCGGGCAGCAGGCGGGTCGCCATGTTCAGGTCGCTGAGGGCTTCCTGGTACTGGTTCTGGGCGCGGTACAGGTTGGCGCGTCCGATATAGGCCGGGCCATAGTTCGGATCGGCCTGAATGGCCCGGCTGAAGTCGGCGAGCGCCTGGTCGTTGCGGTTCGTCTGCCGCAGGGCGAGGGCGCGGTTGGTGTAAGCCGGTGCATAATTCGGATCGAGCTGCACCGCCTTGGAGAAGTCGGCCATGGCGCTGCTGTAGTTCCCCACGCGCGCATATGCGGCGCCGCGGGTGTTGTAGGCGCTCGGATCGTTCGGGTTGCGCTGGATCACGTCCGACAGGGACGAGATGTTGACCGTGCTCGTCCCCTGCGTGTCCTCTTCCACGACGGCAATGCGCTGGCTGGGTCCGCCGCCCGTGGTGGTGCAGGCCGCGAGGCTAAGGGCAACGAGGGTCAGGCTCAGGGGGGCTAAACGGCGAATCGATGGGGCGAACACCTTCGTCTCCAGCTTGTTTACTCACGGTACCAGGGAGCGGCACTCTGGCGGGAAATCCTTAACAGCCGTGAAACAAGGCATCAAAAAGGCGCCGACGCAAGAGATAATGCAACTGAGTTCGCTCCGGGCAAAACGAGCCCCAGACATGCAAACAGCGCCCCGCTTGCGCGACGGGCGCTGATTCACAACCGGTCGGCGAGGCCTTTTTCAAGGCCTGCTCGAAGAGCTTAGCGGGTCGGACGGGGCTTGGAAGGCAGCAGGCCTTCGCGCTGCATGCGCTTACGGATCAGCTTGCGGGCGCGGCGAACGGCCTCAGCCTTCTCGCGGGCCTTCTTCTCGGACGGCTTCTCGTAGTGACCGCGAAGCTTCATCTCGCGGAAGATGCCCTCACGCTGCATCTTCTTCTTGAGAGCGCGGAGCGCCTGATCGACGTTGTTATCCCGGACAAGAACCTGCACGCGAATTCCTCGTGTTTGAACCGTTTCGATTGTGACAAAAAAACAATGAGGCGCGTCATGCGCACCTCTATCTGGTCGGCGTCGATACCAGAAGAAGCCTTGCCTGTCCAGGGTTGCTTCTCAAGAAAAGCGCCGGTCCAGGGGGACAACGGCCCCGGTCCCGAATGGTTCAGCCCCTGTCCGGGAAAACCCGGGTGACATGTCCCATCTTGCGGCCCGCGCGGGCCTCCGTCTTGCCGTAGAGGTGCAGATGAGCCCCGGGCTCGGCCAGGATCTCCTCCCAGGCATCGGCGTCGTGCCCGATCAGGTTCCTCATCTCGACCCGTCCGAGGCGGGCGGTTTCCCCCAGAGGCCAGCCGCAGACCGCCCGCACATGCTGTTCGACGCCCCCCAGGGTCCAGTGGCCGGAATTGTGCACCCGGGGGGCGATCTCGTTCACCACCAGGCGCTCGGATCCGTCCCCGGTGACGAGGAACAGTTCGACGGCGAGAACGCCCACGTAATCCAGGGCCTCGGCGATCGACCGGGCGATCCGGACCGCCTGCTCCTCCGTGTCGGGCGAAACGCCGGCCGGAACCGCCGTGGTGTCGAGGATATGGTTGCGGTGCTCGTTGGCGCAGAGATCATAGGCCGCGAACGCGCCGGACGCCGTTCGCGCGGCGACCACCGAAACCTCCCGCTCGAAGGGCACGAAACCTTCCAGGATCGAGGCGGCGCGCCCGATCTCGTCCCAGGCCGCGACCGGGTCGGTCTCGGGGCCGATCTTCACCTGGCCCTTCCCGTCATAGCCGAAGCGGCGGGTCTTGAGCACGGCGGGCCGGCCGATGCGCTCGACGGCTTCGGCCAATTCCGCCTCGCTGGACACCGGCGCGAAGGGCGCGACCGCGATGCCGAGGCCGGCGATGAAGCTTTTCTCGAGGAAGCGGTCCTGCGACACGGCCAGGGCCTGGGCGTTGGGGGCCAGCAGGGCATGGGCGCTCAAGGTGGCGGCCGTTTCGCTCGGCACGTTCTCGAATTCATAGGTCACCACGTCGACCGCCTTGGCGAAGCGCACCAGGTTCGCCTCGTCCTCATAGGCCGCGATGGTGTACTCGGCCGCGACCTCGAAGGCCGGGCTGTTCTCCTCCGGCGCGTAGACATGCGTCCGCAGGCCCAGCTGCGCCGCCGCCATGGCGATCATGCGGCCAAGCTGGCCGCCGCCGAGGATGCCGAGGGTGCAACCGGGACGAATCATCGGTTCATCAGCCTTCGTTGGAGGGGCGCTCGGCCACGCTTTCGCTCTGGCGTGCCCGCCAGGCGTCGAGGCGCTCGGCGAGAGCGGAACCAGCACGGCCGCGGCCAGCAGCGCCGCGTTCACCGCGCCGGCGCGGCCGATGGCGAGCGTGCCCACCGGAATGCCGGCCGGCATCTGGACGATGGAGAGCAGGCTGTCCTGGCCGGACAGGGCCTTGGATTCGACCGGGACGCCGAAGACGGGCAGGGGGGTCATGGCGGCCGCCATGCCGGGCAGGTGGGCGGCCCCTCCGGCGCCCGCTATGATGACCTGGAAGCCTTCCGCCCTGGCGCCCTTGGCGAAGGAGAAGAGCCGGTCCGGCGTGCGGTGGGCGGACACGATGCGGGCATCGTAGGCGATTCCGAGCGCATCGAGCGTCTCGGCCGCGTGGCGCATGGTGGCCCAGTCGGACTGGCTGCCCATGATGATGGCAATGGGAGGATGCGCCATGGCGTGGCTCCGGCTTCGAGGCCTTCAAGTCTTCAGCCGGAATAGCGAAGCCGCCCCGGGCAGGCAAGGCCGTTCCCGCGAAGGCGCTGGATTCTCACGCGATAATGTCGGGGGTGAGCTGATCCTCGAGCCGGATGATCTGATCCTTGAGGGAAAGCTTGCGCTTCTTGAGGCGCTGGACCTGAAGCTGATCGCCGGCGACCATGCTCTCCAGGGCGTCGATGGCCATGTCGAGGTCGCGGTGTTCCTGCTTCAGACGGGCCAATTCCGCTTCAAGTTCAGCCAATTCGGTCATTGAAATTACCTAGAGCCACGGACCCAAAATGGATTCCACCGGCGGGATCGATCCGATGCTCAATCCCTCCAGCGGCGCATCGTTGGGCGCGGACCCAGCGGGCCGCGCAAGCGAAAACCGGGTCCACTTTTCCGTCCGATGCGCTAGATGCCCGGCCGACTTGCCTTTGGGCCAAGAGGGGCGGAAGTATGCTCTCGGGCCCTGTGGAGAGCAAGATCGCCCAAGCATCTTCTACTCTCGATTCTTCGAATTTCGCCTTCGACTCGCCACACTCTGTCTGCCACAATCGGCCTGTCAGTAGATCGAATAGGAGGAACTGACATGCCGCTGCAGAATCACCTGACGGAACTGGAACGGAAGCACCGCGCCCTCGAGCGCGAGATCCAGGACACCCTCAACAGACCGTCGGCGGATGACATGAGGCTGGCAGAACTCAAGCGCAGGAAGCTTCAGCTCAAGGACGAGATCATGCGACTGAGAAGCTCCGAATCGGCGTTGCACTAGCCGTAGAATTCCCTGCAATTTCCCACCTGAAGAAGCCGTCGCTTCACCCAACGAGCGGCGGCTTTTTCATGGGCGCCTCACAGATACGCGGCGACGCCGTCATAGATCAGCTTGGCGCCCACCAGGATCAGCAGGACATAGACGGCCGTATAGAACGCCTGGCCGGAGACGCGGCGCACCAGGAGGACGCCGGCCCAGGTCGACGCGATGGCGACCGGAAACAGGGCGCCCGCCGTCGCCATGTTCTCCGTGGTGAACTGTCCGAGCGCCAGATAGGGCGGCACCTTGATCCAGTTGACGAGCGCGAAGAGCACGGCCCCCGTTCCGACGAAGATGTCTCGCGGCAGGCGCTGGGGCATGACATAGATCTGGAAGGGCGGGCCGCCCGCATGGGCGACCATGCTGGTGAAGCCGGTCACCCAGCCCCAGAAGATGCCGCGCGGCACGTCGGCCGGCGCGGGCTTCGGCGGGGTGGCCCGGCGTTCCACCACCATGCGGCGGACAGCGAAGGCCACCGAGATCACCCCGACCGCCAGCTTGACCGCCGCATCCGAGACCTGGGCGGCCAGGAGATAGCCCGTGACGATGCCCGAAATGGCCCCCAGGAGCAGGATCACCACGTTGCGCCGGTCCCAGGCGTGCCGGTAGGCCCAGACGGACACCACGTCCTGGACGATCAGGATCGGCAGGGTGATGGCGGCCGCCTGGACGGGCGAGACCACGAGGGCCATCAGGGGGAGCGAGAGGGCGCCGAGCCCCGAGAAGCCGCCCTTGGCGAGGCCGAGCAGGATCACCGCGGGAATGGCGGCGGCATAGAAGAGAGGATCGGTAATCACGACAGCACTCGCCGAAAGTCGACTCACCGAAAGTCGCCCCTGACCACGGCTTGGGGGCCTGCTACCACAGCAGGCGCTTGAAGTCTCATGCACTGAACGCAACGGGGAACGCCATGCCATCCGCCCAGAGCCGCTATCATGAGGTCTATGCCGGCTGGAAGGCCGATCCGGTGGGTTTTTGGGAAGAGGCGTCCCGGGAGATCGACTGGATCAAGCCCGCCGAGGCGGTGTTCGACCCGCAGGCGGGCGTTTACGGCCGATGGTTCGTCGGCGCCGAGTGCAACACCTGCTACAACGCCGTCGACCGGCACGTAGCCACGCGCGGCGACCAGGCGGCGATCATCTACGACAGCCCCGTCACCGGCACCAAGCGCAGCAGCACCTATGCCGAGCTGCAGGACGAGGTCGCGACTCTCGCGGCCGTCCTGCAGGACATGGGCGTCACGAAGGGCGATCGGGTCGTCATCTATATGCCGATGATCCCGGAAACGAGCTTCGCCATGCTGGCCTGCGCGCGCATCGGGGCCATTCACTCCGTGGTCTTCGGCGGTTTCGCCGCCAAGGAGCTCGCGACCCGCATCGACGACGCCCGGCCGAAGATCATCCTGTCCGCGTCCTGCGGCATCGAGGGCGGGCGCATCATTCCCTACAAGCCGCTCCTGGACGAGGCGATCGCCCTGTCCTCGTCCAAGCCGGAGGCCTGCCTCGTCTTCCAGCGGCCGCAGCTCGCCTGCGCCCTCGCCGAGGGCCGCGACCGGGACTGGGCCGGCGCCGTCGCGGCAACCAGGGCCCAGGGCCGGAAGGCCGACTGTGTTCCCCTGGCCGCGACCGACCCGCTCTACGTGCTCTATACGTCGGGCACCACCGGCATTCCGAAGGGGGTGGTGCGCGACAACGGCGGCCATATGGTCGCGCTGAAATGGTCCATGGGCCATTTCTTCGGCGTGCAGCCGGGCGAGGTGTTCTGGGCGGCTTCCGACGTGGGCTGGGTGGTCGGCCATTCCTACATCGTGTACGGGCCGCTGCTTCACGGCTGCACGGCCATCCTCTACGAGGGCAAGCCGGTGGGCACGCCCGACGCGGGCGCCTATTGGCGGGTGATCTCGGATCATGAGGTCGTGACCCTCTTCACCGCGCCGACCGCCTTCCGGGCGATCAAGAAGGAGGATCCGAAGGCGGAGCTCCTGAGAAACTATGATCTCTCGTCCTTCCGGGCCCTGTTCCTGGCCGGCGAACGGGCGGATCCGGATACGGTCAAATGGGCCGAGGACATCCTGCAGGTTCCGGTGATCGACCATTGGTGGCAGACGGAGACCGGCTGGCCCGTGGCCGGCAATCCCCTCGGGCTCGGCGCGCTTCCCGTCAAGCATGGATCGCCCACGGTGCCGATGCCGGGCTACACCCTCGAGGTGCTGGACGAGGGCGGCAAGCCGGTGGGGCCCAACACCATGGGGGCCATCGTGATCAAGCTGCCGCTGCCCCCAGGCGCCCTGCCGACCCTGTGGCAGGCGGACGGGCGCTTCCGGGACTCGTACCTGTCGGTCTATCCCGGCTACTACAACACCTCGGATGCGGGCTATCTCGACGAGGACGGCTACATCTGGGTCATGGGCCGCACCGACGACATCATCAACGTGGCGGGCCACCGCCTGTCGACGGGCGGCATGGAGGAGGTGCTGGCCTCCCATCCGGCGGTGGCGGAATGCGCGGTGATCGGCATGAAGGACGCCCTCAAGGGCGAGGTGCCGTGCGGCTTCGTGGTGCTCAAATCCGGCATCGACCGGCCGCCGGAGGAGATCGAGGCCGAGCTGGTGGCGCTGGTGCGCGACAGGATCGGGCCCGTGGCCGCCTTCAAGCTCGCGATCACCGTGGCTCGCCTGCCCAAGACCCGTTCGGGCAAGATCCTGCGCGGCACCATGAAGAAGATCGCCGACGGCGATTCGTGGTCGACGCCCGCGACCATCGACGACCCGATGATCCTGGCCGAGATCGGGGACGCGCTGCGGGCGAGGGGGCTTTCCGTCTGAAAGGAACCCGAGGATGCCGAATTCAGCCGAGGACGAGCAGGCGCGTTTCGAAGCCCTGCTGGCGCAGGCCCTGGGAGAGGACGACAAGGCCCTGGCCCACCGTGCGGCCAAGGATCTGCGCGGCGAGGCGCGGCACGATGCCGTCGGGGCGAAAGCGAGCTTCGAGCGTCAGCGCGACAGGCCCGCGAAGCCGCGCCGGCGGCTGCGCCGCCGGGAGGCCGCGCCGCCGGGAGGCGGTCAGGAGTGAGTAGACGCCCCCTCAAGGAAAAGGCCCGGATCGCTCCGGGCCTTCCGTCTCGAAATCCTACTCCTACTCCTCGTCCTCGTCGTCGCGCCTGAGCTGCTTCAGCTTGGCGAAGACCGAGTTGACGTCGATGTTCTCTTCCTGCGCGGGCTTCGGGCGGCTCATGTCGGCGAACGGGTCGACCCGCTCGGGTGCCGTGGAGATCTCCGCCGGCATCAGGGTGCCGCCATGCTCCTGGGTCTCGACCTGCGGCCGGTCCTTGGCGGCGCGCTGGACCTCGAAGTCGAGGTCGATCTGCGAGCAGAGGCCGAGCGTCACCGGGTCCATGGGCGAGAGGCTCGCCGAGTTCCAGTGCGTGCGGTCGCGGACCTGCTGGATCGTGGTCTTGGTGGTGCCCACGAGGCGCATGATCTGCGCGTCCTTCAGCTCGGGATGGTTGCGCACGAGCCAGAGGATCGCGTTCGGGCGATCGTGGCGGCGGGACACCGGGGTGTAGCGCGGCCCCTTCTTGACCCGCTTCTGCTCAGGCAGCTTCACCCGCGTCTCGGCGAGGCGCAGGCGGTGGTTCGGGTTGTCCTGAGCCTTCTCGATCTCCTCACGGGTCAACTGGCCCGTGGTCACCGGGTCGAGGCCCTTGATGCCTGCCGCGACCTCGCCGTCGGCGATGCCCTTCACCTCGAGCGGGTGAAGCTTGCAGAAATCGGCGATCTGGTCGAACGACAGCGATGTATTCTCGACGAGCCAGACGGCTGTCGCCTTCGGCATCAACGGTCCCTGGGACATGAATGTGAACCTCCTTCAGGCCGGGCGCCGGATGTCGGCGCCGCACGGCAAAACTCTCTCGCGCTCCGAACCGGCCCGGCCGGAGCATCTCGTCTCACGATGTGAGGGAAACGAGATGATTATAGGGATCGTGCCGGGATGTTGCAAATTTTAAAGGGTCAGCACGATCTTGCCGATGTGCTCGCCCCCGTCCATCCGGGCATGGGCCTCGGCCACGTCCTCGAAGGCGAAGCGCGAGTCCATGACCGGCCGGCACCGGCCCTGTGCCAGGAGCGGCCAGACCCTCTCCTCGAGCGCCTCGGCGATCTCGGCCTTTTCCGCCGGGGACCGCGGGCGCAGGGTCGAACCCGTATGGGTGAGCCGCTTGACCATCAGGCGGCGGAAGTCGACTTCGGCTTTCGGGCTCCGGAGGAAGGCGATCTGCACGATCCGGCCGTCCTGGGCGGCAGCCTCGTAGTTGCGGGGGATGTAGTCGCCGCCGACCATGTCGAGGATCACGTCCACGCCCCGGCCCCCTGTGGCGTCCTTGGCGGCCGCCACGAAATCCTGGTTCCGGTAGTTGACCGCCACATCGGCTCCGAGGCGCAGACAGGCGTCGCATTTGTCCGCCGATCCGGCGGTCGCGATCACCGTGGCGCCGAAGGCCTTGGCGAGCTGGATCGCCGTGGTGCCGATTCCGGAGGTTCCGCCATGGACGAGCAGCGTCTCGCCCGATCGCAGTCGCCCCCGGTCGAACACATTGGTCCAGACGGTGAAATAGGTCTCCGGGATAGCGCCGGCCTCCTCGAAGGAGAGACCTGGGGGAATCGGCAGGGCATTGCTCTCATGGACCACCGCATAGTCCGCATAGCCCCCGCCGGGGACCAGGGCCATGACCGGGGCGCCGACGGCAAATCGTGCGGCGTCGGGGCCCGCGGCCGCGACCTCGCCGGCAATCTCGAGCCCGAGGATGTCCGGAGCGCCGGGGGGCGGCGGGTAGCCGCCCTGGCGCTGGATCACGTCGGGGCGGTTCACGCCGGCGGCCTTCACCTGGACCAGGATCTCGCCTTCCTTCGGCACGGGAACCGGACGCTGGACGATCCTGAGAACCTCCGGCCCGCCGCTCCCTTCGGCGACGACGGCGCGCATCATCTGCGGGATCTGCCGCATTTTTCCCTCCTTTGGTCAACAAGCTCCCGGGATATAGGCCCCGTTGGCAAGGAATACATGCCGGATTAACGTTGACGACGAACAGAAGGAGAATGCCATGGCCCTCGACCCCTTCGCCGATGAGCCTCGCCAGATCATGAGCGGGCACGAGATCGGCCAGGATCTCTCGATGCTGTCCATCGACGAGCTCGACGAACGCGTCGAGATGCTGGAGCAGGAGATCGCCCGCCTCAAGGAGGCGAGGGACCGGAAGGAGAATTCCCGTGCGGCTGCGAGCGCCTTCTTCAAGCTCGGCCAGGGGTAGGGCCGGAATCGAGGTCCATGCAACGAAGGAACGTCCTTAACGGCGCGTTAACCATTGCCGGTTTAGGAATCAGGCATCCGGGCCTCGTCCTGGATGCCGAGTGGCTTTGAAGCCCACTCTGTTCGACGCTTCCCTGTGAGACTTGAAGAGCCGCCCCGAGCGGCTCGATTTTTGTGGTCGGCGGGTTACCGAGGCAAGACCCGCGGGACCGTCCTATACTCATCTCAACAGGTCGCAACCTCCGTCCCTCGGCGCGGAGGGCAGGTTTTTGGGAGATGTGCGTGAACGAGCCCGACGTGATCCAGCTCGATGTCGATCCTGTCCGGTTCGGGCAGAGTTTCGTGGGGTCCGAGGCCTTCAAGGCCCTCTTCCAGGAGGGCATGGAGCTCATCGAGGAAACCGCCGCTTATCTCGACGGCCCCGGCCGCGAGGAGTCCCGGAACCTGCCGCGCCAGGAAAGCCTCGTCTATGCCAGCGAGAGCATGCGCCTCACCACCCGCCTGATGCAGATCGCCTCATGGCTGCTGCTGCAGCGCGCGGTGGCGGAAGGGGAGATCTCTCCCGATCAGGCGCAGCTGGAGAAGAACCGGGTCCGCCTGAGCTCCCAGGACACCGCCACCACGGTCTCCGAATACGAGGCGCTTCCCGCGCGCCTGCGGGAGCTGATGGGCCTGGCAACCCGGCTCCACGCCCGGATCCTCCATCTCGAGCGCCTCATCGCCGAGGCGGGAGCCCCCTCGCAAGCTCCGGTTCCCAACCCGGTCGCGACCCAGCTCGGCATGCTCCAGCGGGCTTTCGGCCTGACGGAGTAGCGGCTTCGGCCCGGATCCGTCATCGCCGGGACAAGGCCGGCCATGACGAACCCGGCCATGCGGCCCTCGCTGCGAGAGCAAGCGGACGAGCAAAGAAAAAGCCCCGCCGAAGCGGGGCTTTCGCGTTCCGGTGACGTCACCAGCGCAGGGCGCCGGCTTACTTCTTGGCGCCGAGGCCCAGGCCGCCGAACTTCGAGTTGAAGCGCGACACGCGGCCGCCGCGGTCGAGCAGCTGCTGCTGGCCGCCGGTCCAGGCCGGGTGGGTGTTCGGGTCGATGTCGAGGTTGAGGGTGTCGCCCTCTTTGCCGTAGGTCGAGCGGGTCGTGTACTCGGTGCCGTTGGTCATGACCACTTTGATGAAGTGGTAGTCGGGATGATCGGTTTCTTTGCGCGCCATTGCCATAGTCCTTGTTGCGGCCAGCCAGATCTGGTCAGCCCGCAATGTTGAGATCGAGCCTGAATTGATGAATGCGCGCCTATACCTCACTTAAGACCTTGAAACAAGCCGGGCTAGAGCATCGGACCCAAAAGTGGACCCACTTTTGGGATCGGATCCGATGCTCCCCGCCTCAAGGGGCGCATCGTCCGGGACCTGACCACCTTCTCCACGTCATCACCGGGCCTGTCCCGGTGATCCCGATTCCGAGAGGCGCCGTGCTCAAGACAATCGGGATGGCCGGCACTGTTCGCACCGGCCCTGACCATCTTCTCCACGTCATCACCGGGCTCGTCCCGGTGATCCCGATTGTCCGATGCTCCCCTCTTGGCTGGCGCACCGTTGACCGCGAAAAACCGGGTCTACTTTTTCGCACGGTGCGCTAAAGGTGCTAAACCGCCCGGTGTCACAATTCCCGAAGACGTAAGGTGTCATGGCCGACCATTCCCAAGGGCAGAACCGCCCCAAGGCTGCGCTGAGCGCCCTGAAGCCGCTCATTCCCTACGGCTTGGCTTACAAGGGGCGGATCGCGGCGGCGCTGGTTGCCCTCGCCATGGCGTCGGCGGCGACCCTGGTGGTGCCGATCGCGGTCAGGCGGGTCATCGATTTCGGCTTCTCCGAGCAGGGCCGGGCCTACATCAACGCCTATTTCGCCCTGCTGGTCGTGGTGGTGGGCGTGCTCGCCGTGGCGAGCGCCCTTCGGTACTACTGCGTCATCACCCTCGGCGAACGGGTCGTGGCGGACCTGCGCTCCGCCGTGTTCCGGCACCTGACCTCCCTCGACCCGGCCTTCTTCGACCAGACCAAGAGCGGCGAGATCGTCTCCCGGCTTCAAGGCGGCCTTCGGGGTCAGCATCTCGATCGCCCTGCGCAATCTCTTCCTCTTTCTCGGGGCGACCGTCCTCATGATCATCACGAGCCCGAAGCTCTCGGCGCTCGTGCTTTTGGCCATCCCGGTCATCGTCCTGCCTCTGGTCTTCTCGGGCCGGGCCGTGCGGCGACGCTCCCGGGCCGCCCAGGACCGCCTCGCGGATGCTTCCGCTTATGCCGCGGAGGCGATCGGCGCGGTCAGGACCATGCAGGCCTTCGGCATGGAGAACCTCACCGCCGCCCGCTTCGCCGCGGCCGCCGAGGACGCCTTCGACGCGGCCAGGCTGTCGACCACCATGCGGGCCTTCCTGACCGGGGCCGGCATCTTCCTGGTTTCTGCGAGCGTGGTCGGCGTGCTCTGGTACGGCGCCCAGGACGTGCTGGCGGGGCAGATGACCGGCGGGCGCCTGTCGCAGTTCGTGCTCTATGCGGTCTTTGCCGCAAGCTCGCTCGGCCAGCTTTCGGAGGTCTATGGCGAACTCGCCCAGGCGGCCGGCGCCGCGGAGCGCCTCGGCGAGATCCTCGCCGCCAAGCCCGCCGTGGAGCGTCCGCTTCACCCGAAGCCTCTGCCGGAGCCGCCACTCGGCACCGTGGCCTTCGACCATGTTCACTTCGCCTACCCGACCCGGGCCGACCAGCGCGCCATCCACGGGCTGAGCTTCGCCGTGGGATCCGGCGAGCGGGTCGCCATCGTCGGGCCCTCGGGGGCCGGCAAGAGCACGGTCCTGCAGCTGCTGCTGCGCTTTTACGATCCGCAGAGCGGCACGATCCGGGTCGACGGGGTGGCGGTCCACGAGACGGATCCCTTCGCCCTGCGCGCCCGCATGGCCCTCGTGCCCCAGGAGCCGACGATCTTCGCTGCCTCCGTCCTCGACAACATCCGCTACGGCCGCCCGGACGCCACGGAGGAGGAGGTGCGCCGCGCCGCCGAGCTCGCCTCCGCGGACGGATTCATCCAGGCCCTGCCGGAGGGCTACCGATCCATGATCGGGGAGCGCGGCGTCACCCTGTCGGGCGGCCAGCGCCAGCGTCTGGCCATCGCCCGCGCGATCCTCAAGGACGCCCCGATCCTGCTCCTCGACGAGGCGACCTCCGCGCTCGACGCGGAGAGCGAACGCAAGGTCCAGACCGCCCTCGACCGGCTGATGGAAGGCCGCACCACCCTGGTCATCGCCCACCGCCTGGCCACCGTGCGCTCCGCCGACCGCATCCTGGTCATGGACAAGGGCGTGATCGTGGAAGAGGGCACTCACGAGACGCTCCTCGCTCTGGGCGGTCTCTATGCGCGTCTGGCCCGGCTCCAGTTCACGAGCGCCGACGAGCATCACGAGGCGGCCGAATAAAATCTCCATCCGACCCATGTTTGCCATGCTTTCATGGGAGACAGGACCCACACAGGCGATTCGTCCGGCCGGGAGGACGGCATGGTGGTCAGCAGGAGGCACCCTCAGGATTCCCCCCGCATCAACGTCCTCGAGCCGTGGGATCTCCAGTACTGGTCCGACCGCTGGAACGTCCCGCGCCAGCAGGTCGTCGAGACCATCCGCCGGGTCGGCGATCAGGTCCACGACGTCGCGCTGGCCTTGGGGAAGAGGTAAGCGCAAAGGTCTGCCGGTCTGGTGTGACCGCCCGGGCATGCTACTACATGGCTCATGCCCGATCTTTACCCACCCATAGATCCTTATGATGCCGGCAAGCTCGAGGTTGGCGACGGGCATCTCGTCTATTGGGAAACCTGCGGCAACCCGGCCGGACGGCCGGCTCTCGTTCTCCATGGAGGTCCCGGCTCAGGCTGCACCGCGAATGCGCGACGCAGCTTCGACCCGGGCGTCTACCGGATCGTGCTGTTCGATCAGCGTGGCAGCGGGCGGAGCACACCCCATGCGAGCGAACCCGGCATCGACCTGTCCACCAACACCACCGCCCATCTGGTCGACGATATCGAGCGGCTGCGGGAGCATCTCGGGATCGGGCGCTGGCTGCTGCTGGGCGGGTCCTGGGGTTCGACCCTGGCTCTCGCCTATGCCGAGCGGCATCCGGAGCGGGTCTCGGCCATGGTGCTGTTCAGCATCGCCACCACCACGGAGGCCGAGATCGACTGGATCACCCGGGGCGTTGGGGCCTTCTTTCCCGATGCGTGGAGCCGGTTCAGGGCAGGCGTCCCGGAGGCGGATCGGGAGGGAAGCCTCGTCGAGGCCTATCACCGCCTGCTCATGGATCCGGATCCTGTCGTCCACGAAAAGGCCGCACGGGACTGGTGCGACTGGGAAATCGCCGTCGTGGCGGTGCATCCGGGCCACAAGCCCCATCCCCGGTATGAGGATTCGGCCTTCCGTCTAGGATTCGCGCGACTCGTCACCCATTTCTGGCGCCATCGCGCCTGGCTCGAGGAGGGGGCTCTGCTGCGCGATGCCGGCTGCCTCGCGGGCATCCCCGGCGTCCTGATCCATGGCCGGCTCGATATCGGCGGGCCCCTCGTGACGCCCTGGAGCCTTCAACGGCACTGGCCTGGCAGCGAACTGATCGTCGTCGCCCAGGCCGGGCACGACGCGCGCGATCCGGGCATGACCGAGACCATCGTGGCCGCGACGGATCGGTTTGCGCGGCTCACCGCTCCGTGAGCTTCAGCTCGATGCGGCGGTTGCGGGCATAGGCCTCTTCCGTGGTGCCGTTGTCGAGGGGCTGGAACTCGCCGAAGCCGGCCGCCACGAGATGCTGGGGCTGGACGCCGCGCGCGACCAGCGCCTGCACCACCGCGATGGCGCGGGCCGAGGACAGGGCCCAGTTCGACGGGAACTGCGAGGTGGCGATGGGCCGCTGATCCGTGTGGCCGTCGACGCGGATCACCCAGGGGATATCGGGCGGAACCTGGCGCTCCAGCTCGATGAGGGCGCTGGCGATGCGGTCGATCTCGCCGGAGGCCTCGGGCCGCAGGAAGGCTTGGCCGGCCGGGAAAAGCACCTCGGACTGGAACACGAACCGGTCGCCGACGATGCGCACGTCGGGCCGGCTGCCGAGGATCTGCCGCAGGCGGCCGAAGAAGTCGGACCGGTAGCGGGCGAGCTCCTGGACCCTCTGGGCCAGGGCCACGTTGAGGCGGCTGCCGAGGTCGGCGATCCGGGCCTGGCTTTCCTTGTCGCGGTTTTCGGACGCGGACAGGGCGTCCTCCAGGGCGGCCAGCTGGCGGCGCATGGCGGCGATCTGCTGGTTGAGGATCTCGACCTGGCTCAGCGCCCGGCCGGTGGCCTGGCGCTCGGTCTCGAGCTGGGTGCCCAGCTCCTGCGCCTGGGCCTGCGCGGCGCCGCCGCTGTCCAGAAGGCTCTGCAGGCGCGCCCGCTCGGCCTCGTTGGCCCGCAGGGTGGTCTGCAGGGACGTGACCGTGTCCTCGATGGTGCGCCGGTTCGAGCGCTCGAGGGAGAGAAGGTCGGTCAGTTCCGAGATCTGGCGGTTCAGGCGGTCGAGCACCGTGTCGCGGCCCGACAATTCGCGGGACAGGAAGAACTGGCCCACGGTGAAGACCGAAATCAGGAAGATGATGGCGAGCAGCAGCGTCGACAGGGCGTCGACGAAGCCCGGCCAGTAATTGATCTGGCCTGAGCGCCCGCGCCGGCGGCCTCCTGCGCTCGAGGCCGGCATCAGGGCAGCCTCTCACGGGACAGACGGTCGAGCACCTGCTTGAGCTCCTTCTCGCGGGCCGCCTGAGCCTCGACCCAGTCGCGGATCATCTGCTGCTCGGCGCGCATGTGCTGCACGAGGCCCTGCACGCCCTCGGCCAGGTTGGCCATGGCCTGGGTCGCGGCCCGGCCGCCGGCGCCGTCGTTCACGGCGGCGGTGAGCCGGTTCAGCGCCACCGTCAGGTCGTGCGAAGTGGCGCCGGCGCGCAGGGACGTATCGGCGGGCGTGTCCATGGTGGAGGTGGCGAGCCAGTCCTCCAGCTCCGTGTAGAAGCGGCTCTGGGCCTGGCCGGCCTGAAGATCGAGGAAGCCGAGGACCAGGGAGCCGGCGAGGCCGAAGAGCGACGCCGGAAGGACAGGCCCATGCCCTGCAGGGGGCCGGCGAGCGAATTCTTCAGCTCGTCGAACAGGACCGCCGTGTCCTGGCCGGTGCGCAGCGACGAGATGATGCGCCCGACGGAGCCCACCGTATCGATCAGGCCCCAGAAGGTGCCGAGCAGGCCGAGAAACACCAGCAGGCCGGCGAGATAGCGCACGATCTCGCGGCTCTCGTCGAGGCGGGCCCCGATGGAATCGAGCACCGAGCGGGTCGCGGCGACGGAAAAGCCCGCCTGACCGGGCCGGTTGCCGAGGAGAGCCGCCAGCGGCGCGAGCAGGACCGGCGGGGAGGGGGCGACGAGCCCATCCTCGGATTGCCGCAGGGTGTTGACCCACCGCACTTCGGGAAAGAGCCGCCAGACCTGCCGGATCGCCAGCACGATGCCGATGAACATGACGCCCAGGATCAGCGCGTTGAGGCCGGGATTGGCCTGGAACGCCTCCCAGATCTGCCGGTACAGAATGAAGGCGACGAACCCTGCCAGAACCAGGAAGACCGCCATGCGGATCAGATAAATCCGCGGTGGGGTAAGGGGTTGGTCCGCCATCGCTATCCTGTGCGTTCGTGCTTCGGGCCTGCTCTCGAGCCTCGGACGTGAAAAGTGGAATCCACTTTTGGGATCGATCCGATGCTCCTTCCCTGAAGCGGCGCATCGTTCCCTGCGGAAAACCGGGGCCACTTTTCCGCACGATGCCCCAATGTGACCGTGACCGTCCGAAGGATCAAGCGCGACCATGGTCCCCCTCGGCCGGCACGAACAGAAATATCGCCGGCGGAAAGACGAGAGCTGTTTCCACTGGTGTGGAATCACCTCTCTTCCTAGCCGTGCCGCATTCTTGACGGCGAACCGGATCCACTTCGCCGAAAAAGGCTCTAGCGCATCGTGCGGACCCAGAGGGCCACGCTCGTGAAAAGGAGACTGGGTATTCGCTGGCGCGGCCCTTCGGGTCACTGGCGTGGCCCTTCGGGTCGCTTGCGCGGCCCGCTGGGTCCGCCCCGAACGATGCGCTCTTCAAAGAGTGGAGCATCGGATCCGATCCCAAAAGTGGGCCCACTTTTGGGTGCGATGCTCTAGCCTTTGGCTTTTTTCAGGAGCTTGAGCAGGTCGCGGTGCATGACCTCGTTGCCGCAGGCGATCGAGCCCTTGGCCATCGGGTCGCTGCCCCCGTCCGCGTCCGACACGAAGCCGCCCGCCTCGCGGACCATCAGGATGCCGGCCGCCATGTCCCAGGTGTTCAGGCCGCGTTCCCAATAGGCGTCAAAGCGCCCGCAGGCCACGTAGGCCAGGTCGAGGGCGGCGGCGCCCCAGCGGCGCATGCCGCCCACATAGCCCATCACGGCGGCGGTCTCGCGCAGGAAGAGGCCGTGATCGCCCCGGCCGATATGGGGCAGGCCGCAGGCCACGACGGCATCGGCGAGATGCGGCGGTTGTTGAGATAGGCGCCCTTGCCGCGCTCCGCGATGAAGAGTTCGTCCTTGGCCGGGTCGTAGATCACGCCGGCGACGATCTGGCCGTCCCGCTCCAGTCCGACCGAGATGGCGAATTGCGGCAGGCCGTGCAGGAAGTTCGTGGTGCCGTCGAGCGGGTCGATGTGCCAGCGATGGCTCGGGTCGGTGCCCTCGACCACGCCTTCCTCCTCCATGACGAAACCGTAGCCGGGGCGCGCCTTCTCGAGCGCCTCGCGCAAAATCTTCTCCGCCTTGCGGTCGGCCGCCGAGACGAAGTCGCCCGGGCCCTTGCGGGAGACCTGCAGGTTCTCGACCTCGCCGAAATCGCGCTTGAGCGAGCGCGAAGCCTTCATCACGGCATCGGTCATGACGGTCATGAGGGGCGAACGGATCATCGGGCAGGTCCTGGCAAAGAGCGAACATCAAAAGAAGATGTGGTCGATGGACCACGGGGCGAGTGGCGTCAAGCGGTGGTCAACCGGGCCGGGACGCAAATGATCCCGCGTCTGCGGCATTTCATGCGCTCAGCGCATGCCGAGGCGCTCCGCGGCCAGCTTCTCGGCGCGCTTGCGGTCCTCGGCGCCCATGTCCTTGAGCGCGTCGTCGAGCCAGGGGTCGGCGAGGCCCTGGGCGGCCGCCAGGATATGCCAGGCCGCCGCATCGACCTTGTTGGCGGGCACGCCGCGACCGGCGACCAGGAGGCGGGCCAGACGGTTCTGCGCGATGGCGTTGCCCTTGGCGGCGGCGCGGCGGAAATAGCGCGCGGCCTGGGATTCGCTGGCCGGAACTCCGTCGCCGTTGAAGAGCAGGATCGCATATTCCACTTCGCCGACCGAGCTGCCGTTGCGGGCGGCACGCTCGAACAGCCGGGCCGCTTCCGAGGGATCCCGCGCGACGCCCCGGCCCTTGAGGTAGAGCACGCCGAGGGCATGCTGCGCGTCCGGGATCTCCGCGGCCGCGGCCTTCTTCAAGAGTTCGACGGCCTTCTGCAGGTCCGCGTCGTTGCCGCTGGTGAGCAGGAGCAGGGCGAGATTGTGGGAGGCCAGCGGATTGCCCTTGGCGGCGGCCTCTTCGAGCCAGGCGCGGCCCTGCGCGGCATTCTTGGCCATGCCGCGGCCGTCGAGGGCCATCAGCCCCAGGGACGCGAGCGCATTGGCGTCGCCTCGCTGCGCCGCCAGGCGGTACCATTCGGATGCCTTCTTGGGATCCATGGCGATCCCGAGGCCCTGATTGTAGAGCTCGCCCAGAAGGGTCATGGCCGCGGCATCGTTGTTGTTCTTCTCCAGCCGCAGGGTCGCCTCGCGGAAGGCCGTCTCGTAGAGGCCGCGCTGATAGGCCCCGTAGGCGAGATCGAGCTCCTTGGCCGGGCTTGCGGTTGCGGAAGCCGCCAGCAGGACGCCGCCGATGATCCAGGACAGCCGCATCAGCGCGAGGCCTCCTGCCGGTCCAGGATCTCCAGGGCTGCCATCACGGCCGCCGCCGGACCGTCGGGATGCGACCAGACGGCCTCGCCCAAGGCGATGAATTCCGCCTGCGTGGCCGCCAGGGGCCCGACCGCGTCGAGGCTCGGCGCATAGGCCACGCAGGGCGTCTCGAAGATCTCGGCCCACCAGGACGCCCTGTCGATCACGCTCTCCAGGGAGGGCAGGGACCCGTCCGGACGCGGCTCGCCGAAGAGAAGGTAATCGGCCCCGGCCTCGCCCAGGGTCATGGCGTCATCCTTGGTGCGGATCGCCCCGGCCCCGACGGCGCGGTCGGATTTCAGGCGGTCCCGCAGCTCGCGAAGGCGGGCCGGATCGCCCGGAACATGCACACCGTCGGCGCCGCCCCGAGCCGCGACGGTCGCGAGATCCGCCTCGCCCTCGGCCGAGACGAGCACGGCCGCGCCATGCTCCTGCGCGGCCGGGGCAAGGGCCTTGACCTGATTGATCAGGCTCCGCTCGTCGGCTGAAGCCAGCCGCAGCAGGACGGCCGCCACGGCTCCGGTGGCGCAGGCCTCGGCGAGGCGCGGCGCGAAGGAGGCGTCCGTCAGGACAGGGGTGATGAGGTAGAGGCGGGCGGCGGTATCGGCCATGGATGTTCGAGGTCACGAAAGAGGACAGACGGGATTCCATAACGAAAACGGGGCCGTCTTGCGAGGCCCCGCTTGTCGATCATGATTGCGGCGAAAGCCTGATCGATGAATGGCGTCTCCACCTGCGTCATGGCCGGGCTTGCCCCGGCCATCCCGATACGCAAAGGCGCTGCGCCTCGACCGGTCGGGATCATCGGCACAAGGCCGGTGACGACCGGGAGGGTCGATCGAGGCTTCCGATCCCGCTTACTCGGCCGCCTGCCGGCTCGTGCCGAAGGTCGGGTCGAGCTCGCCGGAGGCGTAGCGCTTGGCCATCTCGGCCAGGGTGAACACGCGCTTGATCTTGGAGGCCTGGCCGGCGGTGTTGAACTCCTGCAGGCGCTGCTTGCAGAGCTTCGTCATGGCCTCCATGGCGGGCTTCAGATACTTGCGCGGGTCGAACTCGCCCGGGTTCTCGCTCAGGACCTTGCGGATCTGGCCGGTCATCGCCATGCGGTTGTCCGTGTCGATGTTGATCTTGCGCACGCCGTGCTTGATGCCGCGCTGGATCTCCTCCACGGGCACGCCCCAGGTCGGCTTCATCTGGCCGCCGTACTGGTTGATGATGTCCTGGAGATCCTGCGGCACCGAGGACGAGCCGTGCATCACCAGGTGGGTGTTGGGGAGCTTCTTGTGGATCTCCTCGATCACGTGCATGGCGAGGATCGCGCCGTCCGGCTTGCGGGTGAACTTGTAGGCGCCGTGCGAGGTGCCCATGGCGATGGCAAGCGCGTCGACCTTGGTCTCGGCCACGAACTTCACGGCCTCGTCGGGATTCGTCAGAAGCTGGTCGTGCGAGAGCTTGCCCTCGGCGCCGTGGCCGTCCTCGGCCTCGCCTTCGCCGCTCTCGAGCGAGCCGAGCACGCCGAGCTCGCCTTCCACCGAGATGCCGCCGAGATGGGCCATCTCGACCACCTTCCGGGTCACGCCCACATTGTAGTCCCAATCGGCCGGGGTCTTGCCGTCGGCCTTGAGGGAGCCGTCCATCATCACCGAGGTGAAGCCGGCCTGGATGGCGGTCATGCAGGTGGCGGGCTCGTTGCCGTGGTCGAGATGCACGCAGACCGGAATGTGCGGATAGATCTCGGTGACCGCATCCATCATGTGCTTGAGCATGACGTCGTTGGCGTAGGAGCGCGCACCGCGGCTCGCCTGGATGATCACCGGCGCATCGACTTCGCCGGCTGCCGCCATGATCGCGAGCGCCTGCTCCATGTTGTTGATGTTGAAGGCAGGCACGCCATAGCCTTGCTCGGCGGCGTGATCCAGAAGCTGCCTCATGGTGATGCGTGCCATCTCGTCCTCCTTATGGGGCGCGTTCTTCTAAGCGCGCCGAAACTGAACCTTAGCTTAAGCGAATTGTGAAGCACGTTCCCCGCGCGGGAAGGGATGTCCCCGCCGGAGAACGGTCCTTCAGGCTCTCAGCGCTTCCACGCCGGGCAGCGACTTGCCCTCGAGCCATTCGAGAAAGGCGCCGCCTGCCGTCGATACATAGGTGAAGTCGTCCGCAACGCCAGCATGGTTGAGGGCCGCCACCGTGTCGCCGCCGCCCGCCACGGAGACGAGCTTGCCTTCCTTGGTGCGCTGGGCCGCGTGGCGGGCGGCCGCCACCGTGCCCTGGTCGAAGGGACCGTTCCACACCAGCGTGGCCGCGTCGTTGATCGCCGCCGAGACGCGCTCAACCGATTGCGAGCCCACGTCGAGGATCATCTGGTCCTCGGGGATCGCATCGATGCCGTAGGTGTGGTTGGGCGCGCCCGCCTTGAACTCGTAGGCGCAGACGCCGTCGACGGGCAGGATGATGGCGCAGTTGGACGTGCGGGCCTTGTCGATGATGCGCAGGGCGGTGGCCGCCAGATCCTTCTCGGCGAGCGACTTGCCGACGCCGAGGCCCGTGGCGTGCACGAAGGTGTTGGCCATGCCGCCGCCGATGACCAGGGCGTCGACCTTGGTGACGAGATTCTCGAGCAGGTCGATCTTGGTCGACACCTTGGCGCCGCCCACGATGGCCACGACCGGGCGCTTAGGCGCCTCCAGGCCCTTGGTCAGGGCGTCGAGCTCCGCCTGCATGGTGCGGCCCGCATAGGCCGGCAGGACGCGGGCGAGGCCCTCGGTGGAGGCATGGGCGCGATGCGCGGCCGAGAACGCGTCGTTCACGTAGAGGTCGCCGAGCTTCGCCAGATCCTGCACGAAGGCCGGATCGTTCTTCTCCTCGCCCGCGTGGAAGCGGGTGTTTTCGAGGAGCAGCACGTCGCCGTCCTTGAGGGCGGCGACGGCCTTGGCCGCGGCCTCGCCGATGCAGTCGTCGGCGAAGGCCACGGGCTTCTTGAGATGCGTCGAGACCGCTTCCGCGACCGGCTTCAGGGATTCCTTGGGATCGCGTCCCTTCGGGCGGCCGAAATGGGCGAGAAGGATCACCTTTCCTCCCTTTTCGGCGATTTCCCGGATGGTGGGCAGGACGCGCTCGATGCGCGTCGCGTCCGTCACCCGGCCGTTCTCCATCGGGACGTTGAGATCGACCCGGACGAGAACGCGTTTTCCCTTGACCTCGGCCTGGTCGAGCGTGCGGAAGGCGGTCATGAAGCGGCCTCCCTTAGATGAGCTTCGCCATGGCGACGGCGGTGTCCGCCATGCGGTTCGAGAAGCCCCACTCGTTGTCGTACCAGGACAGCACGCGCACGAAGTTGCCCTCCATCACCTTGGTCTGGTCGAGGTGGAACACGGAGGAGTGCGGATCGTGGTTGAAGTCCGACGAGACGTTCGGCTGGTCCGTGGTGCCGAGGATGCCCTTCAGCGGCCCGGCGGCGGCGGCCTTGATCGCCGCGTTGATCTCTTCCTTCGTGGTGTTCTTCTTGGCCACGAACTTGAAGTCGACCACGGACACGTTCGGGGTCGGCACGCGGATCGACGAGCCGTCGAGCTTGCCGTTCAGGTCGGGCAGCACGAGGCCCACCGCCTTGGCGGCGCCCGTCGAGGTCGGGATCATGTTCAGGGCCGCCGCGCGGGCGCGGTAGAGGTCCTTGTGCATCTGATCCAGCGTCGGCTGGTCGTTGGTGTAGGAGTGGATCGTGGTCATGAAGCCCTTCTCGATGCCCACCGCCTCATGAAGCACCTTCGCCACCGGGGCGAGGCAGTTCGTGGTGCAGGAGGCGTTCGAGATGACCATGTGGTCCTTCGTCAGCTTGTCGTGGTTGACCCCGTAGACGACCGTGAGGTCGGCCCCGTCGGCCGGAGCCGACACGATGACCCGCTTGGCGCCGGCGGTCAGGTGCGCCGAGGCCTTCTCCTTCGAGGTGAAGATGCCGGTGCATTCCATGGCGATGTCGACGCCGAGCTCCCGGTGCGGCAGGGTCGCCGGATCTTTGATGGCGGTCACGCGGATCTTCTGGCCGTTGATGACGAGGAACTCGCCGTCGACCTGCACGTCGGCCGGGAAGCGGCCATGGACGGAGTCGAAGCGGAGCAGGTGAGCGTTCGTCTCGACCGGCCCGAGATCGTTGATGGCAACCACCTCGATGTCCTTGCGGCCGCTCTCCACGATGCCGCGGAGGATGTTGCGTCCGATGCGACCGAATCCGTTGATCGCGACCTTCACCGTCATAGTCTTAGCTCCCTTGTGTAGCGAGGCCTCAGGTCTTCTCGAGCCTCAGAGATTGTGTGTCCGGAGGACCTTCTCGGCCACGGCTTCGGCCGTGATGCCGAAGTGCTTGTAAAGGTCCTTGTAGGGCGCGCTGGCGCCAAACCCATGCATGCCGACGAAAATTCCGTCCGGGCCGATGACCGAATCCCAGCCGAAGCGCACGGCCGCCTCCACCGCGACCTTGATCGGCGCATCGCCGATGATGCGGGCGCGGACCTTCTCGGGCTGGGCCAGGAAGAGGTCGAGCGAGGGCACCGACACCACGCGGACGGCGAAGCTCTGCTCGTCGAGAAGCTTCTGGGCCGCCAGGGCGATCTCGACCTCGGAGCCGGACGCGAAGATGGTCGCGCGGGCCTTGCCGTTCGCCGGCGATAGCTCGTAGGCGCCGGTGGCCGAGAGATTGGCGGCGCCGCCCTCCTTCCGGACCTGCGGCAGGTTCTGGCGGGTGAGGGCCAGGGTGCTCGGCCCGTCCGTGCGCTCGAGGGCGAGCTGCCAGGCTTCCGCCGTCTCGATGGCGTCCGCCGGGCGGAACACGCGCATCTTCGGCATGGAGCGCAAAGCCGCCAGATGCTCCACGGGCTGGTGGGTCGGGCCGTCCTCGCCCAGCCCGATCGAGTCGTGGGTCATCACGTAGACCACCGGGATGCCGGCGAGCGCCGCGATGCGCATGGCGGGACGGGCATAATCGGTGAAGACCAGGAAGGTCGCGCCGGCCGGCACGTAGCCGCCATGGAGCGCAAGACCGTTCATGGCCGCCGCCATCCCGTGCTCGCGGATGCCGTAGTGGATGTAGCGGCCCGCGTAATGGCCGGGCGAGATGGCCGTGAGGTTCTTGGTCTTGGTGTTGTTCGAGGGCGTCAGGTCGGCCGAGCCCAGGACCAGCTCCGGCACCGCCTCGGTGATCACCTCGAGGGCAAGCTCGCTCGCCTTGCGGGTGGCCACGGCCTGCGGCTCGGCGACGAGCCGTTCCTTCAGCCGGGCGACGGCGTCGGCCAGGCCTTCGGGGCGCACGCCCTTCACGCGGCGCTCGAACTCCGCCCACTTCTCGGCGGGCAGGGCCTTCAGGCGGTCGGTCCAGGCCTTGCGCTGCCGGCGGCCCTTCCTGCCGGCCTTGGCCCAGGCGTCGCGGATGTTGTCCGGGATCTCGAAGGGCGCGTGGCTCCAGCCGTAGGCGGCCTTGGCGCCGGCCAGCTCCTCGGCGCCGAGGGGCTCGCCGTGGGCCTTGGAGGTGCCGGCCTTCTTCGGGGCGCCGTAGCCGATGGTGGTCCGGCAGGCGATCAGGGTGGGCTTGTCCGACTTCTGGGCCCGGGCGATGGCGCGCTGGAGAGCCTTCGGGTCGTGGCCGTCGACGCGCACCGCGTTCCAGTTGCAGGCCTGGAAGCGCTTCACCTGGTCGACGGAATCCGAGAGCGACAGCGGTCCGTCGATGGAGATCTGGTTGTCGTCCCACAGGACGATCATGCGGTTCAGCTTCAGGTGGCCGGCGAGCGCGATCGCCTCTTGGCTGATGCCCTCCATGAGATCGCCGTCCGAGGCGAGCACGTAGGTGTGGTGGTCGACCAGATCGTCGCCGTATTCGGCGTTCAGCATGCGCTCGGCGAGCGCGAAGCCCACGGCCGTGGCGATGCCCTGGCCGAGGGGACCCGTGGTCGTCTCGACGCCCGGGGTCATGAAGTTCTCGGGGTGCCCGGGGGTCTTCGAGTCGAGCTTGCGGAAGTTCCTCAGCTCCTCGATCGTCATGCCCTTCACGCCCGTCAGGTGCAGGAGCGAATAGAGCAGCATCGAGCCGTGGCCCGCGGAGAGGATGAACCGGTCGCGGTCGGGCCAGGTCGGGTCGGCGGCGTCGTATTTCAGGAACTTGGTGAACAGCACCGTGGCCATGTCGGCGGCGCCCATGGGCAGGCCCGGATGGCCGGATTTGGCTTGTTCGACGGCGTCCATGGCGAGGACGCGCACGGCGTTCGCCAGATCGGAATGGGTGACGCGATCGACGGAGACGGTATCTTGCACGGCGAGATCCACAAGTCTTGAGGGCCCCGCAACGGGGCGGTCTGTCCGGAAAAGGTCCGGGCTCCTTAACACGCGGCCAGGGCGAGTCAAAGGCTGGAACGGCGTAATCCCCTCGAGTCCCCCCGGCCCCGCCGCCTGCGAAATCGGGTGCCCTGCCTCCTCACGACGCGCATCGGGCCGAAAACCGGGTCCACTTTTGACGCACGATGCGCTCGAGCATCGGACCCAAAAGTGGACCCACTTTTGGGATCGATCCGATGCTCAATTCCTTGAGCGGCGCATCGTTCGGCGCGGAAAACCGAGTCCACTTTTCCGCACGATGCGCTAGTGTCGTGCCCGATTCAGGAGGCATGATGGCGCCGACACTCGAGGAAGCGATGAAGCGGCTGGACATGGCCTTGGGACTTCTTGAGGCATCCGTGTCCCGTCGTCTGGAGGCCGACAGGCGCCGCGGCGGCCTGGAAACCGAGCTCCAGATCATGCAGGACGACCGGGCCCGCCTGGCCGTGGAGCTCGATGGCGCGCTCACCCGGCTCCACCGTTTCGAGGCGGCGACGGACGATGTCGGCCGGCGGGTCCGCCGAGCCATCGGGGCCGTCCAGACCGTTCTGGACCAGGCCGGCCAACTCGAGCCGGAGGAGGGGTAGGCCATGCCCCAGGTGACGGTGACGATTGCCGGACAGACCTACCGCATGGCCTGCGGCGAGGGCGAGGAGGGGCATCTCGAGGGCCTGGCGGCCGCCTACGATGCCCGGATCGAGGACATGCGCCTTGCCTTCGGCGAGATCGGCGACCTGCGCCTCCATGTGATGGCGGCCATCGCCCAGGCGGACGAGCTGCACGAGACCAAGCGGCGGGTCGACGCCCTGGAGGCCGAGGTGGCGACGCTCAACAGCATCAATGCCTCGCGGGACGAGCGCCTCGAGCGGATCGAGGCGAGGCTCGCCGAGGGCGTGCAGATGGCGGCCGAGCGGATCGAGGAGCTGGCGCGCAGCCTCAACGGGGCGGGGCAGGGCTGAGAGAAATCCTTTTGTCTCGCGGCCCGACGAGAAAGATTGCGGGCCGCCCCACTTTTCCCCTTCCCCCGGACCGCCCCGATCCCTACATAGGGAAGGCGGGGCTGCGGGGCGCGTTAGGAGTTCATATTCCCCGGGGCCTTATCGATCCTGAAGGGAGCTGTCCCTGACCCGGTCCCTGGACCGGGACATACGGCGCCCACCTACTTTGTAGGTTCCCGGGATCGCTTCTCCGACGGCTTTTCGTGGCTCCGCACCTTATGCAATCCCTTCCCCCCTCCGAACTGAAAGAACGCGTCCGCAGCGAGGTCTTCGCGCGGCGCGATGGCCTCGACAAACACTTCCGCCACGCGGCTGCGCAGGGCATCGCCGACCGCGCTCTCGCCTTCCCGGCGCTGAAGGACGTCACCCCGGTCGGAGGCTATTGGCCGATCCGCAGCGAGGTCGATCCGCGTCCGCTCATGGAAGCGCTGCTCGCGCGGGGCCACGACGTCGCCCTGTCCCAGATCCTCCACCCCCATCTGAGCTGGCGCCTGTGGCAGCCCGGCGACGTGCTGGTCAAAGGCGGCTTCGGCGTGCGCGAGCCCGGCCCGGATGCCCCGGAGGTATTCCCCAAGGCTCTCCTCGTGCCCCTCGTGGCGTTCGACCGCCGAGGAGGGCGCATCGGCTACGGCAAGGGCCATTTCGACCGGGCCATCGCGGCGCTGGAAGCGCAGCATCCGGTCTTGACGATCGGGCTGGCCTATGCGGTTCAGGAGATCGACGAGGTTCCGGTCGAGCCCCATGACCGGCTCCTCGACGTTATCGTCACCGAAGTCGAACTCATCCGGACGGCATCCTAGTCAAGGACCCATCATGCGTCTTCTCTTCCTCGGCGACATCGTCGGGCGGCCCGGCCGCAACGCGGTGATCGAGCGCCTGCCCGGGCTCAGGGACCGATGGCAGCTCGACTGCGTGGTGATCAACGGCGAGAACTCCGCCGGCGGCTTCGGCATCACCGAGGCGATCTGCGACGAGATCCTGGCCGCCGGCGCCGATGCGATCACCCTCGGCAACCATTCCTGGGACCAGCGCGAGACGCTGGTGTTCATCGAGCGCCAGCCCCGGCTGCTGCGGCCGGTGAACTACCCGCCGGGCACGCCCGGGCGCGGTGCCAATCTCATCGACACCCGCTCGGGCGCCCGGGTCCTCGTCGTCAACGTGATGGGCCGCCTGTACATGGACGCGCTCGACGACCCGTTCGCGGCCGTGGACCGGGAGCTCGAAACCTGTCCGCTGGGACAGGTGGCCGATGCGGTCATCGTCGACGTGCACGCGGAGGCGACGAGCGAGAAGGAGGCCATGGGCCACCATCTCGACGGCCGGGCGAGCCTGGTCGTCGGGACCCACACTCATGTGCCCACCGCCGACCATCGGGTTCTGCCGGGCGGCACCGCCTACATGTCGGATGCGGGCATGTGCGGCGATTACGATTCCGTTCTCGGCATGCAGAAGGAGGAGGCGATCCGCCGGTTCCTTCAGAAGACGCCTGGCACGCGCCTCGAGCCGGGCCTGGGCGAGGGCACGCTCTCGGGCGTCGCGGTCGAGACCGACGACCGAACGGGCCTCGCCCGGCGGGTGGCGGCGGTGCGCCTCGGGCCGAACCTGGAGGAGACCTGGCCCCGGTTCTGGGATTGAGCGGCGGCGTCCGGCGTCAGGAGCCGGGTGACGCCGTGGATACGCCCGCAAGGGAAGCGCTCGACAGCGCCGCTCTCTTGGCGGGTCTCTTGGCGGGGAGCGTCGCCATTCCCATCTCTTCCGTCACGGAGGACACCCTTGGACGCGGATACGGAGACGGCACGGCCGAAAAAGGGCCTCTACCACGAGGAAAGCGAGTTCCATCGCGCCCATGAGCACCAGAGCGCCTCCGCGGTTCTGCGGGCCGTCATCGACGAGGCCAAGGGCGAGACGATCTCGATCGGCGAGATCATCGAGGCCTTCGGCGAGCGCGCCTTCGGGTTCGTGCTGATCCTGTTCTCTCTTCCGAACTGCGTGCCGGCCCCCCCGGGAATCGCCGGCATCGTCGGCACGCCTGTCCTGATCTTCGGCATCCAGATGATGCTGGGCCATACCCGGCCCTGGCTGCCCGGCTTCATCCTGCGGCGCACCGTCTCGGTTTCGAAGTTCAAGCGCCTCATCGACATCGCCGAGCCCAGGCTCAAGAAGCTCGAGAGCTATTGCAGGCCGCGGCTGCTTGCGCTCTTCGGGCCCTTCGGGGACCGGGTGGTCGGGTTCTTCGCCTTCCTGGTCGCCGTTTCGGTGCTGATCCCGTTCCCAGGCACCAATTTTCCGCCCTCGATCGCGCTCGTGATCGCCTCCATCGCCATCATGGAGGAGGACGGCTACCTGCTGATCCTCGGCTATCTCATCGGCCTGGCGGGGCTCGCCTATACGGCGACGGTGCTGGGCGCCTCCTACCACCTCATTCTCGCGACCATCCACACCCTGCCGTCCTGGCTCGGCTTCTAGGGCGGGCCGACAAGGGGTTGGGCACGATCTCTTAAGCGGCGGCCGGTAAACCTATCCCGGTTCGATCCCGGGGGCAGCAGGTGGGCGTACAATCAAGCGAATGGCGGAGCGATCTGTCCGACGCTCCGCAGGCGGTCCGGCTGTCGGAGGTCCTGGGAGCGCTCAGCCATGCTCTCGATATGACCGAAGGCCAGCCGGTGGGCCATTGCGTAAGGGTCTGCTGGATCGGCGTGCATGTGGGGCGCGAACTCGGGCTGGACGACACGGCTCTCTGGGAGCTCTATTACACGCTCCTCCTGAAGGATCTTGGATGCAGCAGCAATGCTGCCCGGATCTGCCAGCTCTACCTGACGGATGACCTCGCCTTCAAAAGAGACTTCAAGACCGCGGGCGACCGGCTCCCGCAGATTCTGGGCTTCGTCCTGTCCCATACCGGCCTGAAGGCCGGGCTGGCGCAGAGATTCCGCACGGTGATCAACATCGTCCGGAACGGGGGCGAGATCGCTCGGGAACTGATCGAAACCCGTTGCCAGCGCGGCGCCGAGATCGCCCGGCAGCTGCGCTTCCCCGAAGGCGTCGCGCTGGGCATCCAGGCGCTCGACGAACATTGGAACGGGGGCGGCAAGCCGATGGGCACGGCGGGAGCCGAAATCCCGGTCTATTCACGTATCGCCCTTCTGGCCCAGGTGGTGGACGTGTTCCATACCGGGGCCGGGGAGGCGGCGGCCCGGCGGGAGGCGCGGGAGCGGTCCGGCACGTGGTTCGACCCCTGGATCGTCGAGGCATTCGAGCGCGTGGCCGAACGCCGGACGTTCTGGGAGACCCTGGGATCGGACGCGGTCGAAAGCGCGGTCTTCGCCCTCGAACCCGCTCAGCGGATCGAACTCGCGGACGAGGATTATCTCGACGACATCGCGGCCGCCTTCGCGCGGGTTGTCGATTCCAAGAGCCCCTATACGAGCGGACACAGCGACCGGGTGGCCTTCTTCGCTGACCTGATCGCGGAGGAGATGGGCCTCGCCGAGGCGGACAGGCGTCGCCTCCGCAGAGCGGCCCTGCTCCACGACATCGGGAAGCTCGGGGTCAGCAACGAGATCCTCGACAAGGCGGGCAAGCTGGATGACGCGGAATTCGCCGCGGTGCGTCGCCATGCCCTCTACAGCGAGACCATCCTGTCCCGGATCGGCGCTTTCCAGGACGTGGCCCGCATCGGCGGGGCCCACCACGAGCGGCTCGACGGCAAGGGCTATCCGAGAGGACTGAAGGGTGACGCGATCGGCCGCGAGACCCGGATCATCTCCGTGGCGGACGTGTTCGACGCCTTGACGGCCGACCGGCCGTACCGGCCCGCCATGCCGGTCTCGAAGGCCATGGGGATCATGACGGCGGATGTCGGAACGGCCTTCGATCCGGACTGTCTGGAGGCTCTCCGCCGGGGCCTCGAGCGGCTCGGGACCAGCCCGGCCTGACCGGGCCGGCCTCTTTCGACGCAAGTGGCAGAAGGGGGCTTTGCCTGAAGCCCTTCGCCGCCTTATAAGCCGTCCATCGTCAACTTTCACGGCCTGACGGGCGCCTGCGGGACAGGCCGCCCTCGGCCGCACTTTTCGGAGGCCCCCATGGCCGGGCATTCACAGTTCAAGAATATCATGCACCGCAAGGGCAAGGTCGACGCGGTGCGGTCCAAGGTGTTTTCCAAGCTTGCCCGCGAAATCACCGTGGCGGCCAAGATGGGCCTGCCCGATCCCAACATGAACCCGCGCCTGCGGGCCGCGATCCTGGCCGCCCGCGCCGAGAACATGCCCAAGGACAACATCCAGCGGGCCATCAACAAGGCGTCCGGCGGCGATGCGGAGAACTACGACGAGATCCGCTACGAGGGCTACGGTCCCGGCGGCGCCGCCATCATCGTCGAGGCGATGACGGACAACCGCAACCGCACGGCTTCCGACATCCGCTCCTACTTCACCAAGAGCGGCGGCAACCTGGCCGAGACCGGCGCGGTCTCCTTCATGTTCGACCGGGTCGGCTACATCGAGTTCGGCCCCGACGTGGCGGATGCCGACGCCATGCTGGAGGCGGCCATCGAGGCCGGCGCTGACGACGTGGTCTCGTCCGAGAACGGCCACGAGATCTATTGCGACCAGGGCTCCCTCAACGAGGTCACCAAGGCGCTCGAGGACAAGTTCGGGGAGCCCAAGGCATCGAAGCTGGTGTGGAAGCCGCAGACCCCGGTGGCCGTCGACGACGAGACCGGCGAGAAGCTCATGAAGCTCATGGAATCCCTCGAGGAGCACGACGACGTCCAGAACGTCTATGGCAACTTCGAGCTCTCCGAAGCCCTGATGCAGAAGATGGCCGAGTGATTTTGGCTGTGCGTGGGACCCCGGATCGTCCTGGGCATCCACGCCTTCTTAACCGTTGATGGCGTGGATGGCCTGAGCAAATCCGACCCCGACGGTGGAGAACGAAAAGTGAGCGAACGCGTCCGCATCCTCGGTCTCGATCCCGGCCTGCGCAATACCGGCTGGGGCGTCATCACCGTCGAGGGGACGAAGCTCGCCTTCGTGGCCTGCGGGGTCGTGACCTCCGACGGCGACCTCGACCTCGCCCTGCGCCTCAAGCAGCTTCACGATCGGCTGACGGAGGTGATCCGGACCTGGACCCCCGACGAGGTCTCCGTCGAGGAGACCTTCGTCAACAAGGACGCCCAGGCGACCCTCAAGCTCGGCCAGGCCCGCGCCATGTCCCTGCTCGTCCCGGCCCTCCATGGCCTGCCGGTGGCGGAGTACGGCGCCAACCAGGTCAAGAAGACCGTGGTCGGCGTGGGACACGCGGACAAGGATCAGGTCCAGGCCATGGTGAGGATCCTGCTGCCCAAGGCGGACTTCAAGAAGGCCGATGCGGCGGACGCGCTCGCGATCGCCATCGCCCACGCCCATCACCGCAAGGCCCGCGCTTTGGCGGCGAGCTACTGAGGCATCCCGAACGCTCAACCCTGTTTCGGACGAAGCTTGAGTTGGCGACCGGGATCGCGGTAAGAACAAAGCGCGACCAAACCTTCCTCGGGAGAGGAATGGACTTTCACCTGACAACCGTCACCGGCTCCGCTTCGCGGTCTCGGGGTGACACCGTGGAGCAGAGACGAACGTGATCGGCAAACTCAAGGGCGTGGTGGATTCCTACGGAGAGGATTTCGTGATCCTCGACGTGCACGGGGTCGGCTACGTGGTCCATTGCTCCTCCCGCACCCTCCAGAACCTGCCGACCACCGGGGAGGCGGCGGTCCTGTCCATCGAGACTCATGTCCGCGAGGACATGATCCGCCTGTTCGGCTTCCGGTCGGATTCGGAGCGGGAATGGTTCCGGCTGCTCCAGTCGGTCCAGGGCGTGGGCTCCAAGGTGGCGCTCGGCATCCTGTCGGTGCTCGACCCCGGGGCTCTCGCGACCGCCATCGCGACCGGCGACAAGGCGTCCGTGGCCCGCGGCCCCGGCGTGGGGCCCAAGCTCGCCCAGCGCATCGTGTCCGAGCTCAAGGACAAGGCGCCGGCCTTTGCCGCCGTCGACCCGGCCCTCATCCGCCTGACCGGGGCCGTCGAGGACAAGAGCGCGCCGGCCCCCGTGGCGGACGCGATTTCCGCCCTCGTCAATCTCGGCTACCCCCAGGTCCAGGCCTCGGCGGCCGTGGCCGCCGCCATGAAGCAGGCCGGCGACGAGGCCGAGGCCAAGACCCTGATCCGGCTGGGCCTTCGCGAGCTGGCGCGGTAGCCGGTTCATCATAAGGACATGTTCTTGTTTTGATCTTTTCAAGAATGGCGTATGAGACCCTCAGCGCCTATATGAAGCCTCTGGAAGGTAAGCCTCTTTGACCGATTCCCGCCGCCTGATCAGCCCCGAAAAGCGCGAGGACGATGTGGATGCGTCGATCCGGCCGCTCTCGCTCGACGATTTCACGGGCCAGAAGGCCGCGCGCGCCAATCTCCAGGTCTTCATCGATGCCGCGAAGGCGCGGGGCGATGCCCTCGACCACGTGCTCTTCGTCGGCCCGCCGGGCCTCGGCAAGACCACGCTGGCGCAGATCGTCGCCCGCGAGCTCGGGGTCAATTTCCGCTCGACCTCCGGTCCGGTGATCGCGAAGGCGGGCGACCTGGCGGCCCAGCTCACCAACCTGGAAGAGCGCGACGTGCTCTTCATCGACGAGATCCACCGCCTGAATCCGGCCGTCGAGGAAATCCTCTATCCGGCCATGGAGGACTACCAGCTCGACCTCATCATCGGCGAGGGACCGGCCGCCCGCTCGGTGAAGATCGAGCTGCCGAAATTCACGCTTGTCGGCGCCACCACCCGGGCGGGCCTGCTCACCACGCCCCTGCGCGACCGCTTCGGCATCCCGATCCGGCTCGAATTCTACACCGTCGACGAGCTGGAGCTGATCGTGCGTCGCGGCGCCCGGGTGCTCGGCCTCGGCATGAGCGAGGAGGGGGCGAACGAGATCGCCCGCCGCTCCCGCGGGACGCCCCGCATCGCCGGTCGTCTCCTGCGCCGCGTGCGTGACTTCGCCATCGTGGAGGGCGTCCAGACCGTGTCCCGCGACCTCGCCGACCGGTCGTTGCGCCTCCTCGACGTGGACCCGATCGGACTCGACCTGATGGACCGCAAGTACCTGACCATGATCGCCGGTTCCTTCGGCGGCGGCCCGGTCGGCATCGAGACCATCGCGGCGGCCCTGTCCGAGCCCCGCGACGCCATCGAGGACATCATCGAGCCGTATCTGATCCAGAAGGGTTTCGTGCAGCGCACCCCGCGCGGGCGCATCCTCACGCCCCACGCCTTCAAGCATCTCGGCATCCCGGAGCCGACCCGCGAGACCGCCGCGCAGTTCGGGCTGTTCAACGGGGACGGGGATGAGTGAGGCAAGCCCCGGCGCCGGCCTCTCCGGCTCCATGAGGGACGGCGCTCACGTCCTCCCTCTGCGCGTCTATTACGAAGACACGGATTTCTCGGCCCGCGTCTATCACGCGAGCTACCTGCGCTTCATGGAGCGCGGGCGCACGGAGCTGCTGCGGGCCGTCGAGGTGGCGCAGTCGGACCTGCACGCCGAGATGGGCGGGCTCGCCTTCGTGGTCCGCAAGATGACGATCGACTTCCTCGGCGGCGCCGTCATGGATGACGTGCTCACCGTGGTGACCCGCCCGAAGGAGATGCGCGGGGCGTCGATGACGCTCGCCCAGGAGGTCCGGCGCGGCGACGAGGTGCTGGTCAGGGCCGACGTCATGGTGGCGGCCGTGAGGGGAGGGCGGGCCGTGCGGATCCCGGACGAATTGCGGGCCGCTCTGACGGCGGGCGTCTAGGCCGTGGCCATGCCCCATGGTCAGGGCGCGCAGGAGCCCTGCCTTCTGCGCATGTCGGGCTGGATTTTGCATCAATTTCAGCATTTTCCGCCCCGATCCGGGGGCTCTTAAACCAGACCTTAACCTTACCCTGTGCCTAACAGGTAACGGTCTCGGAGGATCTCGGGCCTTGTTACCCTGTGCCCTTATTTTCGACAGATTCAGGGGCGAACGAACGGTAATACAAGAACAGATTTTCCTAGAACCTGTTGCGGGAAGCCCTGGGTCGTCTTCCAGGACTGCTCCAAGAGCGAGGACGAGAGATCATGAACCCGGCTGATGTGGCCCAGGCCGTCCCTGTGGCCCACGAACTGTCCTTCTTCGGCCTGTTCTGGCAGGCCCACTTCATCGTCAAGCTCGTCATGCTGGGCCTGCTGGCAGCCTCCGTCTGGTGCTGGGCCATCATCATCGACAAGACCCTCCTCTACGCCCGCTCCAAGCGCGCCATGGACCGTTTCGAGGACGTGTTCTGGTCCGGCCAGTCGCTCGAGGAGCTCTACCGCTCCCTCCAGAGCCGCCCGGCCACGGGTCTCGCGGCCGTGTTCGTCGCCGCCATGCGCGAGTGGAAGCGTTCCTTCGAGGGCTCGGGCCGCTCGTTCCAGAGCCTGCCCCAGCGCATCGACAAGGTGCTCGACGTGACCATCCAGCGCGAGGTGGAGCGGCTCAATTCCCGCCTGACCGTGCTCGCCTCCATCGGCTCGGCCGGCCCGTATATCGGCCTCTTCGGCACGGTGGTGGGCATCATGAATTCCTTCACGTCGATCGCCGCCTCCAAGAACACCAGCCTGGCGGTCGTGGCGCCGGGCATCGCGGAGGCCCTGTTCGCCACCGCCATCGGCCTCTTCGCGGCCATCCCGGCGGTGCTCGCCTACAACAAGCTGCAATCGGAGGTCGGCAAGCTCCAGACCCGGCTCGAAGGTTTTGCCGACGAGTTCTCGGCCATCCTGTCGCGCCAGATCGACGAGCGCATCGGCCATGCGGGTCACCACCCCGCCAACGCGGCCTAAGGGGGGATCCGGCATGGCCATGACGGCAGGAGCGGCGGGGGGCGGCGGACGGCGGCGCAGGCGAGGCCGCACGCCGGGCGCGATCAACGAGATCAACATGACGCCGTTCATCGACGTCATGCTGGTGCTGCTCATCATCTTCATGGTGGCGGCCCCCATGATGACCGCCGGCGTGCCGCTCGATCTGCCGCAGACCAAGGCCGCGCCGCTGAATTCGGACGCGACCCCGGTGACGCTCTCGATCAAGGCGACCGGCCAAGTGTACCTGGGCGAGGCCGAACTCGTCGACGAGGCCATCGTGGGCAAGCTCGCGGAGGTGTCGAAGTCCGGCTTCGACGAGCGTATCTTCGTGCGCGGGGACAAGAAGGTGGATTACGGACGCGTCGCCCAGGTGATGTCGATCGTCACCACGGCGGGCTACAAGCGTGTCGCCCTCGTGACCGAGGTCGACCAGCGCTGAGCGGAATGAGAGCAGGGGGCAGACACACGTGGCGTTGAAGCCAAAATTCAACACCTCCGAGCCGGGCCTGTGGGTCTCGGGCGTCGCGCATGCGTCGCTGTTGGCTGCCGCCCTGATCGGCCTGTCGGTCGGCACCGAGTTTCCCCAGGCCGAGGAGGGCATCCCGGTCGAGATCATCACCGACAACCAGCTCTCCCAGATCACCAAGGGCGAGACGAACGCCAAGGCCCCGCAGCCGAAGCCGCGCGCCGAGCGCGTGGCCGACAAGACCGAGTTGAAGGATCCCGGCGAGGACAAGCGCGACGCCCCGGCACCGCCCAAGCGACCGGCCGAGATGAAGGTCGCCGACAAGGAGGAGCCTGTCGCGGCTCCGCCTCCGCCGCCCGCGCCTCCGACGAGGTCGCAGGAAGAGAAGGCCGCCGAGGCCAAGGCCGCGGAAGAGAAGAAGCTGCAGGAAAAGGCGGAGGCCGAAGCCATCGAGAAGGCCAAGGCGGCCGAGCAGGCCAAGGTCGAGGCGGAAGCCAAGGCGAAGGCCGAAGCCAAGGCCAAGGCGGACGCCGAGGCCGAGGCGAAGCGCGTCGCGGAGGCGAAAGCCAAGGCAAAGGCCGAGGCGGACGCCAAGGCGAAGGCAGAAGCCGAGAAGAAGCTCGCGGAGGCCAAGGCCAAGGAAGAGGCCGAGGCCAAGGCGCGCAAGGAAGCCCAGCTCGCCAAGAAGCTCGACATGGGCGACCTGAAGCAGTTCCTCGACAGCAAGGAAAAGAACCAGTCCACCGGCGCGACCGGCGCGGAGGTCCAGAAGACGGCTTCCCTCGGCACCGCGACGGGATCCTCCGCCAAGCTGTCGCCGAGCCTGCGCGACGCGCTGATCGGGCTGCTGGTCTCGCAGATCGAGCGCTGCTACAGCGCGCCGATCGCCGCCTCGGGCGGCCAGGTCACGGCTCCCATTCTCGACATCCGCCTGAACCAGGACGGATCGCTCAGCACCGAGCCCCGCATTCTCCAGGCCGGGAGCAGCTCGACCGATCGCGCGGTCGCCGACGCGGCCGTCCGCGCCATTCGCAAGTGCCGCCAGTTCGAGATCCCGGCGAAGTTCGTTCCGTATTACGCGGACTGGAAGGTCCTGAACGTCCAGTTCGATCCTCCTCTCTCTTAAAGCCCATCACGCTTGAGACAGCACCCCATGATCACTCGCTTCCTTTCCCGTCTTCTCGTCGCGCTGGCCGTCGTCGTGCCGATGGCGGCGCTCGCGCCCGCCGCCCAGGCGCAGCTCTCCTTCCGCGTCGGACCGGGCGGGCAGTTCCAGCCCATGCCGATCGCCGTCGCCGATTTCTCCGGCGAGGGCGATCTCGGCCAGCGGGTCTCCGGCATCATCACCAGCAACCTGCAGCGCTCGGGCTATTTCGCGCCGCTCGACAAGTCTCGCTTCCCCGAGCGTCCCTCCTTCGACGCCGCGCCGCGCTTCGACGCCTGGAAGATGGCGGGCGCCCAGGCGCTGGTGACGGGCCGGGTCTCGCGCGATCCCTCGGGTCGTCTGCGCGCCGAGTTCCGCCTGTGGGACATCGAGTCGGGCCAGCAGCTCACCGGCCAGCAATACGTGACGGACGCCAATTTCTGGCGCCGCGTCGGCCACATCATCTCCGACGCGGTCTATTCCAAGGTGACGGGCTTCGGCGGCTTCTTCGACACGCGCATCGTGTTCGTCGATGAATCGGGCCCGAAGGAGAACCGCCGCAAGCGTCTCGCGATCATGGATCAGGACGGGGCCAACGTGCGCTACCTGACGCAAGGAGACACCTCGGTGGTGACCCCGCGCTACTCGCCGGCCACCCAGGACATCACCTATTCGGCCCAGGTCGAAGGCCAGCAGCCGCGCGTCCAGGTGATCAACCTGGAGACCGGCACCCGCCAGGTGCTCGGCAACTTCCCCGACATGGCCTCCTCGCCGCGCTTCGCGCCGGACGGGCAGCGCATCGTCATGAGCCTGCAGCAGGGCGGCAACGCCAACATCTTCATGATGGACCTGGGCTCGCGCAACACCACGCGCCTGACCTCGACGGCCGCGATCGACACCTCGCCGTCCTTTTCTCCCGACGGCAGCCAGATCGTGTTCGAGAGCGACCGCGGCGGCAAGCAGCAGATCTACGCCATGAACGCGGACGGCTCGAACCAGCGCCGCATCTCCTTCGGCGACGGCGCCTATTCGCAGCCGGCCTGGTCGCCGAGGGGCGACTACATCGCCTTCACGAAGCAGCGCGCGGGCGGCTTCGCCATCGGTATCATGAAGCCGGATGGCTCGGGCGAGCGCATCCTGACGGAAGGTTTCCACAACGAGAGCCCGACCTGGGCGCCCAACGGCCAGTACATCCTGTTCTTCCGCGATCCGGGCGGACAGGCCGGCGGCAAGCTCTACATGGTGGACATCACCGGGCGCGTGGAACAGCCGGTGCCGACCCCGTCCTTCGCGTCCGACCCGACCTGGTCGCCGCTTCTGAGCGAGAGCCGGCAGAGCAACTAGATCGACATCGAAAGGGCGCCTCAGGCGCCCTTTTCTTGTTTAGGCGGCCAACGAGGCCGCGCTGCCGGTCTCGTCCTTGTGACCCTTGAGCTTGAAGGCGAGGACCAGGAGGGAGATGCCGAAGACGAGCGCATAGGCGCCCAGCCACCAGGTCAGCACCACGGCGCCGACGAGCGGGGCGAGCAGCAGCGCGACGCCGAACAGCACCGATACGATGCCGCTGAAGATCAGCCAGCCGCGGCCGTAGGTCGGATTGAGCTTGAACGCGGCCACGATCATCAGGACGCCGGTGATGAGCGACCACACGGCCATCAGGGTGACGAAGAACAGGACCGTGAGCCCGGGCATGATGAACGCGACGATTCCGACCAGGATGTTGAGGATGCCCTCGAGGATCAGAAGGCCCCAGCGCTGGTTGTTGGACGCCGCCCTGACCGCCGCCACGATGCCGAACACGCCGTCGACCAGCATGTAGGCGGCGAAGACCCAGACCAGGGACAGGAGCGTGGCTCCCGGCGAGAAGAACGCGATGAGGGCGAAGATGATCGCGAAGACGCCGCGGAGCGCCAGAGCCCACCAGTTCTGCGCCAGCAGCTGGCTCATGGCGTGGGTGCGATCAGGGGTGTCGAAAGAGCCGGCGGTGCCTGTAGCCATAGGAGTCCTCCTCGAAAAGGAATGTACTGCCTTGCCCGAGATCAACGCCAAGCTTGACCGTTGGTTTCCTTTTGTTCTTCTAGGCCTGCTCTCCCGGCGACGCCTCGTTCTCCTTGATCTTGCTCAGTTTGCGCCGCAGGGCAAGCTTCCGATGCCTCAGGCGCACCCGCCGCTTGAGCCGGAAGGCGCGGATCAGGAGCGCGATCCCGAGCCAGGCCAGAGCGATGACGATCGGCGAGACGATCACGACCGGGAAGAACGTGACCAGGGCGGCCAGGGCCAGAAGCGCGAAGCCGATGATCGCGACGCTGCTCGCCTCCGTGGCCGTCAGGGAGCGGGAGCCCACCGCCTTGCCGACCGTGCTCGACAGCGCCAGGGCGCCGGCCGCCAGCCTGCGCACGCCGCCTCTCTTGAAGCGGTGGCCGCGCCGCGAGCGCATGTTCTTCGCCTGGCGCCGCCGGGACTGCCAGCCGGGGACGATCTCCGTCGCGTTGGCGAGATCCTCCAGGTACATCGCCTCCATGGCCTCGGCGAAACCCGGATCCTCGACCACCACGTCGAGTTCCCAGTTCGTCGCCCAGCTGGCGATGTTGAGGTTCGTGGACCCGACCCGAGCCCAGCGCCCGTCCGCCACCGCCGTCTTGGCGTGCAGCATCGAGCCGTTCCATTCATAGACCCGGATGCCGGCCTCGATGAGCGACCGGTAGCCGGCCCGCACCACGGGCTGCAGGGCCGGCACGTCGCTCGAGCCGGGGACGAGGAGACGCACGTCCACGCCGTCGCGGGCCGCTTCGCCGAGGGCCTGCACATAGGACGTGGTGGCGACGAAATAGGCGTCGGTGAGCCAGAGGTTGCGCTGGGCGGTCGCCGCGATGAACTGGTCGACCCGGTAGGTGCGGAACATGCCGGGCTCGCCGCTGATGACCCGCGCCGCCACGGAGCCCGCATGAGGGATCAGGTCGGCGTGGGGCAGGTCGGATCGCGGGATCGGCTTCATGCCGGCGAGAACCCAGCTCTCGGCGAAGGTCGCATCGAGGTCGGCCACCACGGGCCCTTCCAGGGACAATCCGGTGTCGCGCCAGGGCTCGTGGCCGTTCTTGCCCACCCAATTGTCCGAGATGCACAGACCGGACACGAAGGCGATGCGCCCGTCGACGGTGATCAGCTTGCGATGGTCGCGGCGGACCCAGAACGGATCGGTGAGCCGGGGAGGGTTGAAGACCCGGGCCTCGACCCCGGCCTCGCGCAGGCGTCGCCAGTAACCGGGCAGGGCGCGGAAGGAAGATCCGAGCCAGTCGTAGAGCACCCGCACCCGCACGCCGGCGCGGGCCCGCTCCATGAGGGCTTCCGCGAAGGCCCGGCCGGTCTCGTCGTCCGCGATGATGAAGTTCTCGAAATGGATGACGGACTGCGCCGACCGGATCGCCTCCAGCCAAGCCGGGTAGTTCTCCCGCGAGTCCCGCAGCAGCGCGACGGCGTTGCCGTGACGCAGGTCGCTGTCGGCGATGCGTGAGAACGCCCTCTCCAGGCGGAGATCGTCCAGGGCTTGGCGATAGGGATGTCCGAGGCTTCCGGACTGGGTCGTCACGATATTCATCACCTCTCAACGCTCGAAACGCGCAATCGGCAGCAGCCGAGCTTCGCGTGAGCCGCCATGCAGGATGACCTTACGATAGGAATGAAGAACGCCACGTGAAGGCTTTTACGGTCAATTAACCCTAACCCGAACTTCCACAACTTGGCCATAATTCACCTTAATCCCGCATGCCTCCTCACGGTTGACGGAACCCTCCTTTAACCATCCTCCCGATATGAAAGACACAACGTTCGGCAAACGTATGTGTAAGGAGTATTGCCAATGATGACGCTGCGCGCCGTCAAGTTCGCCGCCGCTATCGTCCTCGCCCTCGGGGCGGCGGCGTGTTCGTCCAACAAAGATGGCATGGCCGATGGGGCTGGAGCCGGGGGCTTCGGGGCCGGCGGCGCCGCCACCCCGGGCAGCGCCCAGGATTTCGTCGTCAACGTGGGCGACCGCGTGTTCTTCGAGACCGATTCCACCGACCTGACCCCCACGGCCGTCGCCACCCTCGACAAGCAGGCGCAGTGGCTGCAGCGCTATCCGACCTACACCTTCATCCTCGAAGGCCATGCGGACGAGCGCGGAACCCGCGAGTACAACTACTCGCTCTCCGCCCGCCGCGCCCAGGTCGTGCGCGACTACCTGATCTCCCGCGGCATCCCGGGCAACCGTTTCCGCACCGTGTCGTACGGCAAGGAGCGTCCGGTCGCGGTCTGCAACGACATCTCCTGCTGGTCGCAGAACCGCCGCGCGGTGACCGTGCTCGGCGCCGGCGCCGGGGCATAAAGCCTCACCCGGCGCATCGCGCGGCAGCGCGCGGCAACATGGACCCGGTTTTCCACCCGAGCGGTGCGCCGCTCAAGGGGCCGAGCGCCGGATCCGGTCCCGAAAGCAGGCCCGGTCCCATGCTCGCGTTCAAGCCCTCGTGACATCGCGAAGCGCCGCCACAGTCTCGCCGTGGCGGCGCTTTTGTGTTATCGGCCTCCTCGTCCGAGGACCCTCACGGTATCCCAGCATGTTTCGACGTCTGTTTGTCTTTTTCGCCTTTGCCCTGGCTCTGGCCGCCACTTCGGTTTCCCCTGCCGCCGCGCAGGACGCCGCCGATGCGATCGTGCGCCTGAACCGGCTCGAGAGCCAGTTCCGCCAGCTCTCCGGCCAGATGGAACAGCTCCAGTACGAGAACCGCCAGCTCAAGGAGCAGCTCCGCAAGTTCCAGGAGGACATGGAGTTCCGCTTCCAGGAAAGCCGCGGCGGCTCCCGGCCTTCGGCACCCGCCACGACCCCGGCGCGTCCGGCGCAGCCTCAGGCCCAGCCGGCCCCGGCCCAGCCGCAGCGCCGCAGCGACGTGTTCGACCCCTCCGAGGCGCCGGATGCCCCCGGAGCACCCCGGCCCCTTGGCACCACGGCTCCGTCCACCCCTCTGACGGCGGATTCGGGCCGTCCGGTGCCGCTGCCGGGCGGGCGGCTCGCCGGGATCGGCGACCTGATCGAGCAGGACGAGGAGGGCGGCCCCGACGGAGTTCCGATGGATGGCGGCGGCGCACACGAGCGCGTCGCCGGTCTCCCGCAGGGGGCCATCAGCGAGCGACCGGGCCCGAGCGTCGCGGCGACGAGCGTCGGCAATCCGCGCTCCGACTTCGACGCCGCCTATGCCTCCTTCGCGCAGAAGCAGTACGACCAAGCCGAGATGGGCTTCCGCCGCTTCCTGCAGTCAAACCCCCGGGACAAGCTCGTGCCCGAGGCGACCTTCTGGCTGGGCGAGACCTACCTCCAGCGCAACCGCTATCGCGAGGCCGCGGAGCAGTTCCTGAACGTCACGGCCGAGCACCCCGACGCCGCCAAGGCGCCCGATGCCCTGCTGCGGCTCGGCATCTCCCTGAACGGGCTCGGGGCCAAGGATCGCGCCTGTGCGGTCTTCGCCGAGCTCGACCGCAAGTACCCCCAGGCCTCGGCCCCCGTGCGCCAGGCCTCCGACCGCGAGCAGAAGCGCATCAAGTGCAGCTGAGCCGCTGACAGGTTTCGCAGAAGGCCGAGCGATGGCCTCTCCTCCGCCCCCCGACGATGCGCTCTCGGATGATGGGCTCGAGCGGCTCTTTGCCTCTCTGAACCAAGCTTCGGCCATCGTCGCCGCCGTGTCCGGCGGGCCGGATTCCACCGCCCTGATGCACCTGCTCGCCCGCTGGACCGCCGCCGGTGCCCGGCCTCCTGTCCACGTCGCCACGATCGATCACGGCTTGCGGCCCGAAGCCGCCGCGGAGGCCGCTTCCGTCGGGCGGGAGGCCGCCGCCCTGGGCCTGCCGCACCGGATTCTCGCCTGGACCGGAGACAAGCCGCGAGCGGGCATCCAGGAGGCCGCGCGCGAGGCGCGCTACCGGCTCCTCGTCGACCATGCCCGGCAGGTCGGCGCCTCGCATCTGGTCACCGCCCACACCAGGGACGATCAAGCCGAGACGGTGCTGATGCGCCTGGCGCGCGGGTCCGGCCTTGCGGGTCTTGCCGGCATGCGCCGCGAGACGGATCGACCCGGCATCCGGCACGTGCGGCCCCTGCTCGACTGGCCGAAGACGAGCCTCGTCGATCTCTGCCGGGCGCATGGCTGGCGCTTCGTCGAGGATCCGTCCAATGCCGACGAGATTTACGCACGCGTGCGCTGGCGCAGGCTCATGCCGCGCCTGGCCGCCGAGGGGCTCGACGCCGAGCGCCTGGCCCGCTTCGCCGGACGGGCCGCCCAGGCCGAGGAGGCGCTCGGCCTCAAGGCGCGCGAGGCTCTGGACCGGGCCGGCCCCGTTCTCGAAGACGGCTCCCTCTCGTTCGAGGCCGGCATTCTTGCAAGGGAGCCTTTCGCCATTGCTGTCCGGGTGCTGGAGCAGGCCCTGGTCGGGGCGGGTCTCGAAAGCAGCCGTCTCGACCGGCTCGAGGCCTGTACGGAACGCCTGCGGGACGCCGTCAGGGCAGGGGAGAGCCTGAGTCTCACCATCGCGGGCGCCCTCGTGCGGCTGGACCGGACAGGGCGAGCATCGATCGGCCCGGAACCGCCGCGGCGCCGGGGCCGTTAGCCAAAACTCTTAGCCAACGTTATCGGATCGCGCCCCATGGGTGCCGCATTCCCTTGGCAAGGCGAGACGGTGTGCCTACATTGAGTTTAACCGTACGGGGGACCTCCCTGTGCTTCATCTCCCTCTGGGGCAGAACCTGATCCGATGAATTCAAATTTCCGCAACTTCGCCTTGTGGGTCGTCATCTTCCTCCTGGTGCTGGCGCTCGTGACCCTTTTCCAGAGCCCAGGCCAAAGAGGCGGCGGCAGCGACATCGCCTATAGCCAGCTCCTCAGCGAGGCCGATGCCGGACGCATCACCAGCGTCGTCATCTCCGGGCCGGAGATCAGCGGCACCTACACGGACGGGCGCACCTTCACGACCTATGCGCCGAGCGACCCGATGCTGGTCACGAAGCTGCAGCAGAAGGGCGTGCAGATCACGGCCCGCCCGCAATCGGATTCGACCCCCTGGTTCATCGCGGTCCTCATGAACATCCTGCCGATCGCGCTCTTCATCGGCGCCTGGGTGTTCCTGTCGCGCCAGATGCAGAGCGGCGCCGGCCGGGCCATGGGCTTCGGCAAGTCCAAGGCGAAGCTCCTGACCGAGGCGCATGGCCGCGTCACCTTCGACGACGTGGCGGGCATCGACGAGGCCAAGGAAGACCTGCAGGAGGTGGTGGAGTTCCTGCGCGACCCGCAGAA
>NZ_JAMXFI010000038.1:0-65364 GCF_025460875.1 Microvirga yunnanensis | reverse complement strand
CAACGTTAACGCCAAAAAAAAGAGGGCTTTGCGATCTGGACCATCGCAAAGCCCTTTAAACAGAAGAAAAGGCTGCCTTGAAGGGCAGCCCTGTGCCTCGAGGGTGGCCCGGCCCGTCGCGCGACTCAGAGGGCTGGGGGGCTGACGTGTCCAAGCCGTTCGATGAGCCGGGCCGTCGAGGCAACTTGAGTATTTACGGCATTCAGTGCGGCTCCATCACGGCGCGATTGAGGCAGGAATAAGATTTGCAGAAGAAGCCGTGATTCATCCTGTCGTCATGGGTTGATCCCTTAGCCGCCGAAGCCCATCATCAGGGCATGTTTTGCGAGTTATGGGAGGCGTCATGAGCGAAGGTGACATCGCAGAGCCGCTGCGCGGCGGCCCGATGCCGGGTTCGGCCCACATCGTTCCTTTCCCCGCCGCGCCGAAACAGGTGTCCTTCGACCGTGCCGAGTTGCAGGCCATTCTCAATCTCTACGGCCGCATGGTGGCGGCCGGCGAATGGCGCGATTACGCCATCGATTTCCTGCCCGACAAGGCCGTCTTCTCCATCTTCCGACGCACGTCCGAAATGCCCCTCTACCGGATCGAGAAGGACCCGAAGCTCGCCAAGAAGCAGGGCGCCTATTCGGTGATCGTCTCCACGGGACTGATCCTCAAGCGCGGGCATGAACTCGCCCGCGTGCTGCGGGTGCTCGACAAGCCGAAGGTGGTGTCCGCTTAAGGCTTTTCGCCGGCTGCCGTTCTCGGAAGCCGCGGCCGGGGCCGGTGCGGCGACCGCTTCGCCATCCGGAACGCCCCCTTGCCCCTCGCGTTGCAGGAAGGATGCCGCCGAAACCCGATCCGGCGTCGACAGCGACACCCCATGAAGCAGCGAAGAGGGACCCCGATGACGCGAGACCTCGCCGGCCTTTCCGTGGTGATCACCGGCGCGTCGAGCGGGATCGGCCGCGCCGCGGCGCTCGCCTTCGCCCGGCGGGGCGTCCATGTGGCCCTCGCGGCGCGACGAGCGGACCTGATCGAGGAGGTCGCCCACGCGTGCCGGGACCTGGGGGTCCGGGCGATCGCCGTTCCCACCGACGTGACCGATGCCGCCGCCGTCGACGACCTCGCCCAGGCGGCGCGACGCGCCTTCGGTGCCATCGACGTCTGGATCAACAATGCCGGCACGGGGGTGTTCGGCCCCTATCAGGATGCGGACATCGCCCTCCACCGGCGCACCATCGAGGTCAACCTGCTCGGGTCGATGCACGGCGCGTATGCGGCCTTGCCCGTCTTCCTCGAGCAGGGCCGCGGCATCCTCATCAACACCGTCTCCCTCGGCGGCTGGGCACCGAGCCCGTTTGCCGCCGCCTACACGGCTTCCAAGTTCGGCCTGCGGGGGTTCTCGGCCAGCCTGCGCCAGGAACTGGTCGACCGTCCCGACATCCATGTCTGCGGCGTGTTCCCGGCCATCGTCGACACGCCGGGTTTCGAGCATGGCGCCAACGTATCCGGCCGGCAGATCAACCTGGGATCGCTGATCTATGCGCCCGAGGACGTGGCCGAGACTTTCGTGGCCCTGGTGCGCCGGCCGCGCGACGAGGTCGCCGTGGGATGGCCCGCGCGGGCGGCCCAGGTCGCCTATGCCCTGGCGCCGGGCCCGACCGAGCACCTGGCGGGCGCCTTCATGCGCCGGGCTCTCGAACGCGCCGCCCCGGCGCCGCGGACGGAAGGGGCCCTGCTGGAGCCCGTTCCCACGGGCCGGGGCGTGAGCGGCGGCTGGCGCGCCCGCAAGGGCCTGCCGTTTTCGGCTCGCCGCCCGAGCCGCATGGCCGGCGCCGTCGTCCTCGCGGGACTGGCGCTTCTGCTGGGCACGAGGGCTGCGGCGCGGGCTCGGCGCTGATCAGATCGGCCGGGTCGGCGGCTCGCCCGTGCCGCGTCCGAGCGGCCGCTGCATCAGCACGGTGGAGAGCCAGCGTCCGTGCTTGTAGCCGATGCCCTTCAGGATCCCGACGGGCTCGAAGCCCAGGCTCCGATGCAGGCCGATGGACCCCTTGGAGTCCTCGTCGCCGATGACCGCCACCATGAGCCGGAAATCCCGCGCCGCGCAATCCTCGATCAGCGCGGCGAGCAGCAGGCGCCCGACGCCCTGTCCCTGCGCGGCCGGGGCAACATAGATCGAATCCTCCACGGTCGAGCGGTAGGCCGGCCGCGTGCGGTAGGCGCCCGCATAGGCGTAGCCGAGGATCGCCCCGTCCCTCTCGGCGACCAGATAAGGATAGCCGCCCTCCAGAAGGGCGGCGCGGCGGCGCGCCATTTCCGCCCGATCCGGAGGATCGAGCTCGAACGAGGCGGTGCCGTGCGTGACCGCATGGGCGTAGATCGCCGTGACGGCATCCAGATCGGCATCGGCAGACGGGCGGATGAGGATGCTCATGAGGGCTGTCTCACGCAGGTCGGGGGCGGAACGGAACAGAATCCGAAAGCGAGTCCACTTTCGAGCCCGATGCGCTGCTTAAGGGAAGGAGTATCGGATCCAATCCCAAAAGTGGGTCCACTTTTGGGTCCGATACTCTAGCATGGACGGCATGAGAAAGGCACGCCCGTGAACGATCTCGGTCCCACCAGAACCCGGCCATCCACCGCTTCCAGGACGCAGACCATGGTGGTCTGGTCGGCGATCCTGGCCTCCAGCATGGTCTTCGCCGACGGGGCCATCGTGACCGTGGCGATGCCGCAGATGCGCATGAGCCTTCAGGCGTCGCTTGCCGAGATGCAATGGGTCACCAATGCCTATGCGCTGACCCTGTCGGCCTTCCTGCTGCTGGGCGGCGCGGCGGGAGACGCCTACGGCCTCAGGCGGGTCTTCCTGATCGGCATCACGGGCTTCGGCGCGACCTCCCTGTGGTGCGGCCTGTCGGGAACGCCCGGGATGCTGATCGCCGCCCGGGCCTTCCAGGGTGTCGGCGGCGCCCTGCTGGTGCCGGGTTCGCTCGCCCTGATCAGCGCCCATTTCCCGAAGGAGGCGCGCGGCAGGGCCATCGGCACCTGGGCGGCCGCGTCAGGCATCGCGGCGGCCCTGGGGCCGATCCTCGGAGGCTGGCTGATCGACGTCGGTCCGTGGCAGGCGATCTTCTGGATCAACGTCCCGGTTGCAGCCCTGGCGCTCTGGCTGTGCGCGACGCATGTCCCGGAGAGTCCCGTGGCGCGGGCCGCCGCCATGGACTGGCTCGGGGGCGCGCTGGCCATCGCGGCCCTCGGTCTGCTGGCCTATGGCCTGACGGCTTTGGGGGAACGGGAGAGCCACAAGGGCCTCGCCGCGCTGCTGGCGCTCGCCGGCGCCGCGATGCTCGGCCTCTTCATCCGGCACGAGGCGCGCGCGGCCGCTCCGATGATGCCCCTCGACCTGTTCCACGTGTCCGCCTTCGCCAACGTCAATGCCCTGACGCTGCTGCTCTATTTCGCGCTCGCCGGCGCCCTGTTCTTTCTGCCCACCGCCCTGATCGAGGCCCACGGCTATTCGGCCGCCAGGGCCGGGTCGGTGTTCCTGCCCTTCACGATCCTGATGGCCGTGCTGTCCCGGCTCGGCGGCGTGATGGCCGACCGGTTCGGCACCCGCATGCTCCTGACCGCCGGCCCCCTGATCACGGCCCTGAGCTTCGCGCTCCTGGCCCCGGCGGTGCTGCATGGCGGCTACTGGATCGCGATCGTGCCCGTGATGGCCCTCATGGGGCTCGGCATGGGGATCACGGTCGCGCCGCTCTCGACGACGGTGATGAACGCCGTTCCCGACGCGCGCATCGGCGTGGCGTCGGGCATCAACAACGCGGTGTCCCGCGTCGCGGGCCTGATCGCCGTCGCCGCCCTCGGGGTCGTCGCCACGATCGGGTTCCGGCGGACCGCCGCATGGTCGGATCCGGACCTGGCGGACCGCTTCGCGCAGGCGACTTTCGGGGCGCTCCCCTCGTCCGACGCGCAGGCCGGCGCCGTGCGCGATCTCTATGCCACGGCAACCACCGGCGGGTTCGGACTTGTGGCGCTGATCTGCGCCGCCGCGGCCACTGCCGGCGCCTGGTTCGGCTATCGCTCGACACCTTCGGGACAGGCTTGAGCCCAACCTCCCGCTTTGGCGGATCCGGCAGCCCGCCCGTGAGCAAATGACTCGCGGCCTCTCCGATGTGGGGGGTTAACTGCGTCTGCTGGGGCCGAACTCTGACGGACGAGGTGAGCTTCGGTCGGGTACCGCCCGCCCGGAGCCTCAAGCATCGGCTGCACAAGTGGGAACCGGTTTTGCGTGGAAAGATGCTCCCAAACAAAAGCTTGAAGCATCGCACGGACCCGGAGGGCCGCGTCAGCGAAAAGTGGATCCTGTTTCCACGATGAACGATGCGCCAGCCAAGAGTGGATCATCGTCGGGTCGCAAGAACTGGGTTCGACGCTGGAGACGCTCACCAAGCGCAGCTGTCAAAACAAAAGCCCCGGCCTTTCGGCCGGGGCTTCGAGAGCGTCTGCTCCGCTCGTCCTCACTGGTTGCGGTTGCCGACGAGAGCGAGGAGGAACTGGAACATGTTGATGAAGTCCAGGTACAGGGTCAGGGCGCCCAGCACGGACGCCTTGCCGGCCGCCTCGGAGTCGAGGTTGCCGTAGAGGTACATCTCCTTCAGCTTCTGCGTGTCGTAGGCGGTCAGGCCTGCGAAGATCAGGACGCCGATCACGGAAATGCCGAACTGCAAGGCGCTCGAGGCGACGAAGATGTTCACGATCGAGGCCAGGATCAGGCCGACGAGGCCCATGATCAGGAACGAGCCCATGCCCGACAGGCTGCGGTTGGTGGTGTAGCCCCAGAGCGACAGCGAGCCGAAGGCCGCCGCCGTGATGAAGAACACCTGCACGACGCTCGCACCGGTGTAGCGGATGAGCAGCGTCGAGAGCGAGGCGCCCATCACCGCCGCGAAGGCGAAGAAGGTGCCGCGGGCGGAGGCCGCCGACATCCGGTCCATGCGGAACGAGAAGAAGAAGATGAACGCCAGAGGTGCCAGCGCCACGATCCACATCAGGGGCGTGGTGTACAGGGTGACGCCGAACTGGGTCAGGCCGACGCCGCCGATCCGGGCGACCGCAGCCGACGGATCGCTCGTCGTGGCCAGCATGTTCACGCCGAGTGCGACCAGGGCCGAGATGGCAAGGCCCAGGACCATGTTGTTGTAGACGCCGAGCATGAAGGCGCGCAGGCCCTGGTCGACCTGAGCTGCCGTCCGGGCAAAGCCGGTGCCATAGGCGTTTTGGTTTTGCTCATACGGTTGCATCGGAGTCCTTTCTCGCGGTGTTCCGTGTGTTCCCTCGAAAGGCTGGGAAGTCAGCCCTCGGCCGCCGCATGTGCGGCGACATGCAAAATATGAGGGGCGGGCCTGCGTTGCGCAAGAGGCAGCGCCAAGCTTCAAATCTTCGTGACAAAGAAAAAGGAGGAGCAGAGTGGCTGCTGCTCCGCACACCCATTCATCGGCTTTCCTATAACGGCCTTACAGGAACCGGGCGTCAAAGATTTCTCAAGTAGAGCGCCGGCTTTTGACTGAGGATCCGCCATGTTCCGACGAGGCCGAGACCGACGCTCACGAGAACCGTCAGCGCACAGGCCAGGACGGCGCCCGAGAGATCCAGGGTAAAGCTCAGGTTCATCACGCGGGTGATGATGAAATAGGCCGCGAGCGTTCCCGCCAGCAGCCCGAACGCCGCCGTGGCGAGGCCGAGAAGTCCGTATTCGAGCGCATAGGCCGAGAGCAGCCGCGCCCGGGTGGCGCCGAGGGTCTTGAGCACGACCGCATCGTAGAGCCGCGCCCGGTGTCCGGCGGCGAGCGCGCCGGCCAGGACCAGGAGGCTCGCGATCAGCGCGATGGAGCTTGCGCCGCGGATCGCCATGACGAGCTGCGAGACCACGTCGTTCACCGCCTCCAGGGCATCCTTCACCCGCACGCTCGTCACCATCGGGTAGGCCTGGGCGGAGCTTCTCAGGATCCGGGCGTCGAGCGCCGCGTCCGAGCCGTTCGGGAAGGTCACGGTGGCCAGATGCGTGTGCGGCGCGCCGGCAAACGCGTTGGGCGAGAACACCATGACGAAGTTGATGCCCATGGAGCGCCATTCGATCTCGCGCAGGTTGGCGATGGTGGCGCTGATGTTGCGGCCGAGCACGTTGACGGTGATCTCGTCTCCGATCTTGAGGCCGAGGCCCTCGGCGATCTTGCGGTCGAAGGACACGAGCGGCCGGCCGCGATAATCGTCAGGCCACCACTCGCCCTGGACCACCTTGGAGCCTTCCGGCGGCCTGGCCGCGTAGGTGATGCCGCGGTCGCCCTCGAGCACCCAGGACACGTCCTCGGGCGCCTTGACCTCGGCCACGGGACGTCCGCCGAGGGTCACGAGGCGTCCACGCATCATGGGCACGCGCTCGATTTGGGCCTCGCCGGCCTGGCTCCTGAGGAAGCTCTCGAACGAATCCGCCTGCTGGTTCGGGATGTCGAGGAAGAAGAAGCTCGGCGCCCGCTCCGGCAGGCTCTGGGTGAGCTGGCGGGTCAGGTTGCTGTCGATGAGGGCAAGCGTCACGAGAAGCGTGATGCCCAGACCCAGCGACAGGACCAGGGAGGGCGTCAGCGCGCCGGGCCGGTGGATGTTGGCGAGCGCGAGCCGCGGCGCCGTCCGGCGGGGGCGCGGCAGGCGGCGCGCGAGCGCCATGATGCCGAGCGCCACCACACGCAGGAGCAGGAACGAGCCCGCGGCCGCGCCCACGAACATCAGGGCGATGCGCCGGTCATAGGCCGCCAGCAGGGACAACCCGACGAGCGCCGCGACCGAGAGCACGAGCGCCGCGATGTAGCGCTTGCGCGGCCAGCGCCGCTCCGGGTCGATCTGGTCGCGGAAGAGGCCCGACACGGGCACGTCGTGCGCCCGGCCGAGGGGCGCCAGCGCGAAGACCAGGGCCGTGAGCACCCCATAGAGCAGCGCGATGCCGAGCTCGTTCCAGGCGAGAGTCGGCTGGATCGGGATCGGCAGGAGATGGCCGAAGAGGCCGGTCACCATGAAGGGCAGGACGGCCCCGAAGGCCAGCCCGATGCCGATGCCCACGAGGGCGATCAGCATCACCTGGACGAGATAGAGCAGCACCACCTGGCCGCCGGGAGCCCCCAGGCTCTTGAGGGTCGCGATGGAGGCGCGCTTGCGGTCGACGAAGCCGCGCACCGCATTGGCCACGCCGACGCCGCCGACGAGGAGTGCGGTGAGGCCGACGAGCGTGAGGAACTGGGTGAAGCGCTCGATATTGCGGGCGAAGCGCGGATCCGCGTTGAGGCGCGTGCGGATGTTCCAGCCGGCCTCCGGCAGGACGCGGTTCGCCTCGGCCTCGATCCGGCTCAGCCCCTCCTCGGTGGACTGGCCCGCCGGCAGGGTGAGCCGGTAGGTCCAGCGCACGAGGCTGCCCGGCTGGACGAGGCCCGTGGCCTTCAGGGCCTCCTGCGAGAGGAGGAGCCGCGGCCCGAAGCCGATGCCGTCGGCGATCTTGTCGGGCTCGGACAACAGGCGGGCGCGCAGCTCCACGTTGGCCGCCCCGACCGTGACCCGGTCGCCCACCTTCAGGTCGAGCCGGGCGAGGAGCGCCGGATCGACCGCGGCCCCGAAGGCGCCGTCGCGCTCGGCGAAGAGGTCGGCAGGCGGGAGGGTTGGAGCGGTCTCAAGCGTGCCGACCGTGGGATAGCCCCCGTCGACGGCCTTCATCTCCACCAGCCCCGAGCCCTTCTCGCCGGCCACCGCCATGGCCCGCATGGTGGCGATCACGTTGACCCGGCCCTGCGATTCCAGGAATGCCCGCTCGGGCGCCCCCGCCTCGCGCTGGAGCAGGGAGAAGGCCATGTCGCCGCCGAGAATCCGCCGGCCCTCGCGGGAGATGCCCTCGGTCAGGGAGCGGGACAGGGACGATACGCTGGCGATGGCCGCCACGCCGAGCGCGATGCAGGCGAGAAAGATGCCGAAGCCCCTCAGGCCGCCGCGCAGCTCGCGGAACGCGAGACGCAGCAGGAGGGGCAGGCGCGACGCGGAAACCGGGCGCGGCCGGGGTGCGGCGGGGAGAGAGCCGTGCATGACCGAGATCCCTTACGCCACGGCCGAGGCCGCGCCGGCCTCCACCTGCCCCGAACGCAGGCGCACCATCCGGTCGCACAGGCGGGCGAGGTTGAGATCGTGGGTCACGAGGACCAGGGTGGCGCCCCGGTCGCGCTTGAGGGCGAAGAGCAGGTCGACGATGGACTGCCCGGTGGTCTCGTCGAGATTGCCCGTGGGTTCGTCGGCCACCAGGATCGCCGGGTTGGGCACGATGGCGCGGGCAATGGCCACGCGCTGCTGCTCGCCGCCCGAGAGCTGCGCCGGATAATGGTGCAGGCGGTGGCCCAGCCCCACGGCCTGCAATTCGGCCTCGGCGCGCTCGAAGGCCTCGCCATCGCCGGCGAGCTCCAGCGGGAGCGCCACGTTCTCCAGCGCCGTCATGGTCGGCACGAGGTGGAAGGACTGGAACACGATGCCGATGCGCCGACCCCGGAAGCGCGCCAGCGCGTCCTCGTCCAGCCCCGACAGGTCGGTGCCGTCGACGATCACCCGGCCCGAATCGGGACGCTCGAGCCCGGCCATGGTCATGAGCAGGGTCGACTTGCCCGAGCCCGACGGTCCGACCAGCCCCACCGCCTCGCCTCTGCCGACGTCCAGGGAAATGCCTTTGAGGATATGCACGCGCGCGGCTCCGCGCCCGAGGCTCAAATCGACGTCGTGCAGCGCGATGGCCTTGTCCTGCATGCCCATTCACCCGATCTGTTGGACAATCCGAAGTTGCCCGGTTCTAGTCCGGTAGAGATGGGAAGCCTATCGATGAAGCGCCAATCCGGCCCGTTCATGACGATCATTTTTGCGTGTGCGGCGGCCCTCGCCGCCATGATCGCCCCCCTGTCCGGCGCCCTGGCGCAGGGGAGGACCATCCGCCTGGTAGCCCTCGGCGACAGCCTGAGCGCCGGCTACAACCTGCCGCAGGAGGCGGCCTTCCCGGTGGTGCTGGAACGGGCCCTCAAGGCCAAGGGGTACAATGTGGAGGTGGCCAATGCCGGGGTGTCCGGCGACACGTCCTCGGGCGGTCTCGACCGGCTCGACTGGTCCGTTCCGGACGGCACCGACGGGGTGATCCTGGAACTCGGCGCCAACGACATGCTGCGCGGGCTCGATCCCGCCGGGACCCGCAAGAACCTGGAGGCCATCGTGGAGCGCCTGAAGGCGCGCAACATCCCGGTCCTGCTCGCGGGCATGTACGCCTCGCGCAACCTCGGGACGGATTACGTGCAGAAATTCGACAGCCTCTATCCGGACATTGCGAAGAAGCACGACCTTGTGCTCTATCCCTTCTTCCTGGACGGAGTCGCCGGCGACCGGTCCCTCAACCTGCCCGACGGCATGCACCCGACGGCCAGGGGGGTCGAGATCATCGTCGAGCGCATCCTGCCCAGCGTCGAGAGTTTTCTCGCCCGCCTGTCTCAGCGCTGATCCCCGTCGGCGCCTCATTCTCGCCTGAACGCGGGGGATCATGTCCCCGCGAGGAGCTTGCCCATGGAATACCGCCGCCTCGGCCGCACGGATCTCAATGTCAGCCTCATCTGCCTCGGCACCATGACCTGGGGCCAGCAGAACACGGAGGCCGACGGCCACGCGCAGATGGATTATGCCCGCGACCAGGGCATCAACTTCTTCGACACGGCCGAGCTCTACTCGATCCCGCCCCGGCCCGAGACGCAGGGCTCGACCGAGCGGATCATCGGCTCCTGGTTCAAGGCGCGGGGCTCGCGCGACAAGGTGATCCTCGCCACCAAGGTGATCGGCCGCTCCGACAACACGTGGTTCCGCGACGACGGCTCGAAGGGCGAGCTCTCGCGCGCCCAGGTCGAGGAGGCGGTCAACAAGAGCCTGAAGCGGCTCGGGACCGATTACATCGACCTCTACCAGATCCACTGGCCCGACCGGCCCATGGCCTGGGGCTCGAACCCGACGATCTTCCGCCACCAGGACGGTCCCTCGCACCCGATCGACGAGACGGTCGAGATCATGACCAACCTGGTGAAGGCCGGGAAGATCCGCCATTTCGGCCTCTCCAACGAGAGCGCCTGGGGCACCATGACGTTCCTCAAGCATGCGGACGCCAAGGGCCAGGCCCGGGTGCAGTCGGTGCAGAACGCCTACAGCCTCCTCAACCGCACCTACGAGGTGGCCCTGGCGGAGGTGTCGATGCGCGAGAATGTCAGCCTCCTCGCCTATTCGCCGCTGGCCCAGGGATACCTGACGGGCAAGTATCTCGACGGCGCCCGCCCGGCGGGAGCGCGGACCACCCTGTTCAACCGCGGCCAGCGCTACGAGAATCCCACCGCCGAGGCGGCGATCCGCAAATATATCGCTCTCGCCAGGGAATTCGGCCTGGATCCGGCCCAGATGGCGCTGGCCTTCGTCAATTCCCGCCCCTTCGTCGGCTCGACCATCATCGGGGCGACCTCGATGGAGCAGCTGAAGACGGACATCGCGTCCATCGACGTGACGATCACGCCGGAGCTCGAGGAGCGCATCGACGCGATCCATGTCGAGCACTGCAATCCGTGCCCGTGAGATCGAGCGGCCGCGTCATGGCCGGGCAGTCATCACCCACCTCTCGCCGGCCATCCCGATACGGTGAGGCTCGGCGCTTCAATCAATCCGGGTCACCGGGACAAGCCCGGTGATGACAGGGGGGCGGTTCCCATGCGGAACAAACGCCTCCCACCGATCGTCTGAACACCATCAACCCGGGAGGTGCCGCATGCCCCGTCTCTTCACCGGCATCGAGATCCCGGCCGAGATCGGCCTTGCCCTGGCGGGCTTCCGCGGCGGCCTTCCGGGCGCCCGCTGGGTCGATCCCGAGAACTATCATCTCACCCTGCGCTTCATCGGCGACATCGACGAGCGCATGGCGGACGACGTCACGTCGATCCTCGGGGAGCGGCGCCAGCGGGCGCCGCTGACCATCGTCATCGACGGGCTCGACACCTTCGGGGGCGGCAAGCCCCGGGCGGTCTTCGCCCGTACGTCCGGCAACGGCGAGCTGAACGAGGTGCAGGCCGAGCAGGAGCGCCTCCTGCGCCAAGTCGGCCTGCCCCCGGAGACCCGCAAGTTCACCCCGCACGTGACCCTGGCGCGCCTGCGCAACGTCTCGCCCATCGACGTGGCGGATTACATCGCGACCCGGGGCCACTTCCCCAAGCTGACCTTCACGGCCGACCGCTTCGTCCTGTACTCCTCGCGGAACTCGGTCGGCGGCGGGCCCTACATCGTCGAGGCGGCCTATCCCTTGGGCTAGCTCGACGGGCGGATGCGAGGCCGGTAGAGCAGCCCGATGGCCTCGCTCATCTTCATCACCCATCCCGAAGTGGTCATCGACCCCGACCAGCCCGTTCCCCAATGGCCCCTGAATGCCACCGGGCGCGCCCGCATGGAGCGCTTCGCCGCGATGCTCGCGGACAGGGACGTGTCCGCCGTCTATGCCAGCACCGAACGAAAGGCCATGGACGGCGCCGCCATCGTGGCGGAGAGCCTCGGCCTGTCCTATGACACCGACGAGGATCTGGGCGAGAACGACCGCTCGTCCACGGGCTTCATCGCGCCGCCGGAATTCTGGGAGGTGGTGCGCGAGTTCTTCGGCCGTCCGCACGAGAGCATCCGCGGCTGGGAACGCGCCATCGACGCGCAGACGCGGATCGTGAACGCCGTCCGCCGGATCCTGCACGAGGACGAGACCGCGGGCGACATCGTGGTGGTGTCTCACGGAGGGGTCGGATGCCTGCTCACGGCCCATCTGCAGGGGGTCGCGATCGGACGGGAAAGCCGCCCGTCCCATCCCGGCGGCGGCTGCTTCATCGTCATCGACCGGGACTTGGTCGCGCTGACGCAGGATTGGCGCGCCATCGAGGATGGGTTCGCCGCCTGAGGACGATCTCGTCGTTCCGGGCGCCGGAGATGCCCCTCTTCCGTCGTGGCCGGCCTTGTGGCGGCCATCCCGATGGGCTAAGGGCGCCGCGCCTCCACGTCATCGGGATCACCGGGACACGCCCGGTGATGACCTGGAGGCGATGTCGGCTGCCGTTTGCGCTTGCATCCGCGGCGCCATGGGACTAGCCCCTGAGCCGAAGACCCAGGACTGACGCAACCCCATGATCCGCACCCGCATCGCGCAAGCAGCGCCCGGCACCGCCTTGTGCGCGGCGATCGCGCTGGCCGCCATGGGGCTGCAATGGGCGGAGGAGCACTGGACCGGACGGCCCTGGCTCGAGGCCCTCGTGATCGCCATCCTGCTTGGCACCCTGGTGCGGACCCTCTGGACGCCGGACCGGCGCTGGACCCCGGGAATCGGCTTTTCCGCCAGGACCCTGCTCGAGATCGCCGTGATGCTCCTGGGCGCGTCGATCAGCTTCCAGGCGGTTCTCGACGCGGGCCTCGGCCTCATCCTGGGCATCGCCGTCGTGGTGGCGCTCGCCATCGGGGCGAGCTACGGGCTCGGGCGGTGGCTCGGGCTGCCGAAGCGCATGGCCATGCTGGTGGCCTGCGGCAACTCGATCTGCGGCAACTCGGCCATCGCGGCGGTCGCACCCGTCATCGGGGCGAAGCCCGAGGACGTCGCCTCGGCGATCGCGTTCACGGCCATTCTCGGGGTGATCGTCGTGCTCAGCCTGCCCCTGCTGGTGCCGCTTCTCGGCCTGTCGATGACGCAATACGGGGTGCTCGCGGGATTGACCGTCTATGCGGTGCCGCAGGTGCTGGCCGCCACCGTGCCGGTGAGCCTCGTCAGCACGCAGCTCGGCACCCTGGTGAAGCTCGTGCGCGTGCTGATGCTCGGCCCGGTGGTGATCGGCCTGTCCCTGGTCGCGGGCCGGAGCACGGCGGACGCGAAGCCGAGTCTCGCCTGGAGCCGGCTCGTGCCGTGGTTCATCGTCGGGTTCCTGGGTCTCGCCCTGCTGCGGTCCCTCGGAGTCATTCCTGACGTGGTCCTGCGGGCGGTCGTGCCGATCGCGACGCTGCTCACCGTCATCGCCATGGCGGCCCTGGGCCTCGGGGTGGATCTCCGGATTCTGAGCCGGGTCGGCGCCCGGGTGACGCTCGCCGTGACGCTCTCGCTCCTGGTGCTGATCGCGATCAGCCTGGGCCTGATCCGGCTGCTCGGGATCGCATGAGGCCTTGAAACATCGCTCGGGCGCGTCATCACTAGGGCAGTCCCCTCCTGCCCCTGACGTGCGCCCATGCCCCGCCTGACCGACGCCGAACGTTCCGAACTCCTGCCGGCCCTCGACGGCTGGGCGCTCGTCGAAGGGCGCGACGCCCTCCACAAACGCTTCGTCTTCGACGATTTCAATGCCGCTTTCGCCTGGATGACCCGCGTGGCGCTCATCGCCGAGGCCATGAACCACCATCCGGAATGGTCGAACACCTACAACCGGGTCGAGGTCACCCTCGCCACCCACGACGCCAAGGGCCTCACGCGCCGCGACGTCGAGCTGGCGCAGCGCATGGACCGGATGGCCGCCGGACTGGCGAAGGGATAGGCCATGACGGAGACACGCATCCGGACGGGCGGCTGCGCCTGCGGGCAGCTGACCTTCCAGGCCCGGGGCGAGCCGAAGCGCGTCGGGCTCTGCCATTGCATGACCTGCCGCAGGATCAGCGGCGCGCCATTCAACGCCTACGTGATCTACCCCGTCGACGAGGTGACGGTCTCGGGCGCGTTCCGGGGCTGGTCGGCGACGCCCGAGAGCGAGCGCTGCTTCTGCGTTGTGTGCGGCTCGCAGGTCTTCGACCGGGATTCCGACACCGAGATCGAGATCAAGCTCGGGGCCTTCGACGAGCCCAATCTCTTCACCCCCACCTACGAGGCCTGGGCCCGGCGCCGGGAGCACTGGCTGCGCATTCCGGATCTGGAAAGCTTTCCCGAGAACCGGGGCGGCGCGGCCTGAGCGGCAGGACAGGGTTCACCCGGCCCGCATGAGAAACCCTCGACGGCATGGCCGGCCTTGTGCCGGCCATGCCGTCGGAAAGGTGCGGCGCTCCGCAGCATCGGGATCACCGGGACAAGCCCGGTGATGACGAACAGGGGCGAACGCCCGCTCGGCCTCTCCTATTTCGGCTGCATCCGCAACGCGCCGTCGAGGCGGATGCCCTCGCCGTTGAGCATGTCGTTCTCGATGATGGCCTTCACGAGCGCGGCGTATTCCTCGGGCCGGCCCAGGCGCGAGGGGAACGGCACGTTGGCCTCGAGCGCCTTGCGGTAATCCTCCGCGATGCCCTCGAAGAGCGGCGTGTGGAACAGGCCCGGCATGATCGTCATCACCCGGATGCCGAAGCCCGACAGGTCACGGGCGACGGGCAGCGTCAGCCCCAGCACGCCGCCCTTGGAGGCCGCGTAGGCGGCCTGCCCGATCTGCCCGTCCTGGGCGGCCACCGACGAGGTGTTGACGATGACCCCGCGCCCGCCGTCGGGCGTGACCGGATCGAGCCCGGCCATGGCGGTGGCGCATTTGGCGATCATCGCGTAGGTGCCGATCAGGTTGATTTCGACCGCCCGGCGGAAGCTCGCCACGTCGTGGGGGATCAGTTCTCCGGTCTCGCGCTTCTTCGCCACCGTGCGCTTGCCGGGCGCGATGCCCGCGCAGTTGACCAGGATGCGCTCGATGCCGTTGGCCGCTCGGGCGGCGGCAAGCGCCGAATCGATCGAGGTCTCGTCGGTCACGTCGGCCTGGCAGAAGACGGCGCCGATCTCCCGGGCAACCGCCTCGCCGCGTTCGGCGTTCATGTCCAGGATCGCGACCTTCGCACCGCCGGAGGCCAGCATCCGGGCCGTAGCCTCGCCGAGGCCGGACGCCCCTCCGGTAACGACGGCTGCCATCAATTTGTCGAGCTTCATCGCTTTTCTCCCTACGCCCGGCGATGTCTTAAGCTATCCCTGACGCAGCGGAAACGCATCCCATGGAAGGAGCCTGTTGAATGAGTGAACCCTTCATGAAGCCTTTCTCCAAGGCCGAGATGGAGGCCATCCGCAAGGAGACCCAGGACGAGGAAAGCCTCAAGCGCCGCTTCTGGGTCAAGCTGAAGCGGGTTGCAGGCAGAATTCCCTTCGCCGAGGATCTCGTGGCGGCTTTCTTCTGCGCGACCGATCCGTCGACTCCGAGCCGCGTGAAGATCATCCTTCTCGGGGCCATCGCGTATTTCGTCTTTCCGGCCGATGCCATCACGGACCTTCTGCCTGTGTTCGGCTTTGCCGATGACGCAGCGGTCCTGGCGGCCGCGATCACGCAGGTTGCCGGTTCCATAACGGAAGAACACAAGGAAAGGGCACGGAAGGCACTCGGAGACGCGATCGACCGCGCCTGAAAGCTTGGCTTTAGGAGCATATTCAGAACAAAGAATATTGACTTATTGCAATGTTATTATAGGTAACGTAAAGATGAGTCGTTCGCAACAAAGTCATTTCCTTCCTCCGGCTTTTAAAGACGAACAAGCTTTGCAGAACCACCTTGGGCCGCCCGAAAGGCGGCCCTTCTTTCTTGCCCTGGCGTGCGCCAGACCCTGGTCGAGGACAGAAACCGCCACGTTTCGACGCATCGCCAAGACCGGGGCGTGGCCTTAACGGAGATGGTGAAGAGTTCTTAACCATCCGCCTGTATGGTCCGCCCCATGATACCTGCATCTCTCCAGCGCGGCATCGCCGCGGGCATCCTTTCCGCCATCGTCGTCATCGGAACCGGGCCGGCAGCCCTGGCTCAGTCCGGACGTTCGACGCCGCAATCGACCCGCGGAACTCCGGCCAAGCCGGCCCCGGCGACGAAGCCCAACCCCGCTCCGGCGGCCAAGGCCAACGCGGCTAAGACCAACGCGGCCAAGCCTGCCGCGGCCGCCACAGGAGCCGCCGCCGGTGCGGCAGCCGCCGCCAGGCCGGCCCAGGCGGCGACGGGCCCGGGCGGCGCCTCGCTGCTGACCTCATACGGCGATTGGGGCGTCTACACGGCCCAGACCGGCCGCTCCAAGATCTGCTACGCGCTCAGCCAGCCCAAGGACCGGCTGCCGAAGAACGTGAACCGCGACCCGGCCTATCTCTTCGTGTCCTTCCGCCCGGCGGAGAACGTGAAGAACGAGGTCGCCCTGGTGCTCGGCTTCACGGCCAAGGAGAACGGCCCGGCGGAAGCCGCCGTCGGCAACGCCTCCTACGCGCTGATCACCAAGGCGGCCAATGCCTGGCTCAAGAACCCCGCCGAGGAAGGCCAGGCGATCGCCACCATGGCCCGCAGCGGGACCGTGACCGTGAAGATGCAGTCGGCCCGTGGCGCGAGCCTGACGGACCGCTATTCCCTGAACGGCTTCGGCAAGGCCCTGGAGCACGCCCGCAAGGAATGCGCTTCGTAAGCCCGCGCATGGTTGAAAATCCGCGTCTCGATGAGCATGTTCCGGGTCTCGCGCCCGGAATTTTGCGTTTGAAGGCTCACGGTTTCGGCGCAATCGTGCTATAGGCACGCCGATTCCCAACAACGAGGCTTGAGATTTCCCATGGCGACGGTGCTCGACATCGCCAAGCGCAACCCCAATGCGGCCACCGTGGCCGTGAGCGATGCCGCGCGCGCGGCCGGGTTCATCGAAAAGACCGCGGAGCTGAACGCCGTGGCGGGCGCCGCCCCGGGCGGCGCCTCCCTCGTCGGCCTCACCCGGGACCAGCTGAAGGAGTCCCTGGCCGCCATCGGGGTGCCGGAGCGCGAGCTGAAGATGCGCGTGGCCCAGCTCTGGCACTGGATCTATTTCCGCGGAGCGAAGGACTTCGTCGAGATGACCAATGTGGGCAAGGAGCTGCGCGGGAAGCTCGCCGCCGCCTACACGCTCGCCCGCCCGCAGGTGGTCTCCGAGCAGGTCTCGAAGGACGGCACCCGCAAGTGGCTGATCCGCATGCCCTCGACGGGCCCGCTCGACAAGGGCGCGGAGATCGAGTGCGTGTACATCCCGGAGGTCGACCGCGGCACCCTGTGCGTGTCGAGCCAGGTCGGCTGCACGCTCACCTGCTCGTTCTGCCACACGGGCACCCAGCGCCTGGTGCGCAACCTGACCTCGGCCGAGATCGTGGCGCAGCTCATCGTGGCCCGCGATGCCATCGGCGACTGGCCCGACGCCACCCCGCCGGACGGCGCCCGAGAGAAGGGACTTTTGCCGACCGATGGCGGACGCTTCGTGTCCAACATCGTGTTCATGGGCATGGGCGAGCCGCTCTACAACATCGGCGACGTGATCGCCGCCATCGACGTCATGTCGGATGGCGAGGGGCTGACCCTGTCCCGCCGCCGCATCACGGTATCGACCTCCGGGGTCGTGCCCCAGATGGAGCGGCTCGGCGCCGAGGCCAACACCATGCTGGCGATCTCCCTGCATGCGGTACGCGACGAGCTGCGCGACGAGCTGGTGCCGATCAACCGCAAGTACGACATCAAGCAGCTGCTCGATGCCTGCCGGGCCTATCCGGGCCTGTCGAACGCCCGCCGCATCACGTTCGAATACGTGATGCTGAAAGGCGTCAACGATTCGGACGCGGACGCGCGCGAGCTCGTGCGCCTGCTCAAGGGCATCCCGGCCAAGATCAACCTGATCCCGTTCAATCCCTGGCCGGGCTCGAAATACGAGTGCTCGGACTGGGAGCGGATCGAGCGCTTCTCCGAGATCGTCTACCGGGCCGGCTATGCCTCGCCGGTGCGCACCCCGCGCGGCCGCGACATCCTGGCCGCCTGCGGCCAGCTCAAGAGCGAGACCGAGAAGCTGCGCGCCCGCGCCCGCATGATGGCCGAGCAGGGCATCGGGGCCGAGGGCGTCTACGCAGTGGGGAACGGGGAATAGGCTTACCCTCCCCCGCTGACAGGAAAGCCTCTCTTCCCGTCATGGCCGGGCTTGTCCCGGCCATCCCGATACGATGAGGCGCAGCGCTTCACCCAGTCGAGATCACCGGCACGGGGCCGGTGATGGCGGAAGCACTCCGGACATCCGCACCAGTCCCTAAGCGTTGTCCCGCGCCGCCTGGGCGCGCTTGCCTGCCTGCAAGACCCGGCCGGCATCCATCGGATTGAGGATCCGGTCGCGGCGGTGGCTCGCGTTCTTGCGCATGCCCGTCCGGGGCGACCTGCCGGAATCCGGCCGCGCCGGCGTCTCCGCCTCCTGCCTCATCGCATAGGCGCGGCGGGCGTTGGCGCGCAGTTCCTCGGCTTTCCGGTGCGTGCGCTCGCTGTTGATCCGGGTCAGCGCCTCGGCGAGGACCCGCGCCTTCTGGCGGTTGCCGGCGTCCTGCTGCTCGAAGGTCGTCGCCTGACGGCCCTTGCCGCGCACCTCCCGGCGCTGGCGGCGGGCGATGTCCCGGGCCCGGTCGCGCCGCTCGCGCAGACGCCGGGTCAGCTCCGCGAGCGCCGGATCCTCCAGCCGGCCCAGCACCGGGTACCGGGTCTGCTCGACGAGGGTGAATTCCTCGTCCGACATGAGCCGCCGCTCGTCCAGCTTCGACGTGGCCATGGCGTCCTCCTCCTGCGTGGATGCCCGCCGCCCGGTCGTTAAACTAGCACAATGTCGGGATTGGCGAACCGGCCCGACCATGGCGCCTCTGGCAGGGAGACGTGAACTTTGCCACTATGCGCCCGCATGATCCGCTGGCTTCTCCTGATCCCGTTCGCGCTTCTCATCGCCATCGGCGCGAGCGGCACCTTCCTCCTCATCGCGTCCATCGTCGACCCGGTCATGGCGGTGCTGACCGGCGACACCCTGTTCGTCGGCTTCTGGTCCCTGGTGGACGCGGTGTTCGCCGCCGAGGATCCCGGGCCGATCGTGGAGGGCGCGCTCCTGACCGTCGGCCGGATCGTCTTCACCCTGCTGGTCCTGCCCCCGCTCATGGTCGCGGTCGTCAGCGAGGTGCTGGGCATGCGCAGCCTGCTCTGGCACGCGCTGGCCACCGGCATCCTGACGGCGGCCGTGCCCTTCATCCTGCGCGGATCCGCCCGGATCGCCTCGCCGGCGGAGCTGCACGTGAGCCTCGTGCTCGGCCTGACCGGAGCGGTCGCCGGCCTCGTCTACTGGGCGATCATCGGAGGGCGGAAGACAGGACCCGCACAGTTCGACGAAAAGATCCCCTGAGGCCAAAGAAGGCGGAGGCAGCATGCCCCCATGCCGCCTCCGAAGTTTCGGGAGGACCTGGCCGCCAGAGCCAGTCCCGAGACTGTGGACCGTGTCAGACTCCCGCGCAATTCGGCCGGCTGGCCGAATGACCGCCTAGGCCGTTCGGACGATGCGGGTTCGCCCGAGCCGGCACGACCCACTCCGATGTGCACGGCCGACCGAAAGCGGCTTGTTGAACGCGCGTCCCTGCCCCATGTGTTCATTCCAGCAAAGGTTCCCGGAACCGAATCGCGAGAAGGACAGACATGACAGCCCTGCTTTTGCCGGCCCGGATCCGTGTTGCTCTCACCGGCATGCTTCTGGCGTTCGGGCTGTCGGCCTGCGGCATCAACAATGTTCCGACCCTGCAGGAGCAGGCCAAGGCCGCTTGGAGCGAGGTGCAGAACCAGTATCAGCGCCGGGCCGATCTGATCCCCAACCTGGTCGAGACCGTGAAGGGCTTCGCCCAGCAGGAGCGCGAGGTGCTGACCCAGGTCACCGAGGCCCGCGCGAAGGCGACCCAGATCCGGGTCGATGCCTCCACGGTCACGGATCCCGAGAAGTTCCGTCAGTTCCAGGAGGCGCAGAACCAGCTCTCCGGAGCGCTGGGCCGGCTGCTCGCCACCGTCGAGCGCTACCCGGAGCTGAAATCGAACGCCAATTTCCTGGCCCTCCAGTCCCAGCTCGAAGGCACCGAGAACCGAATCGCGGTGGCCCGGCGCGACTACATCTCGACCGTGCAGGCCTACAACACGGAACTGCGCACGATTCCCGGACGCTGGATCGCCGCCATCGTCTATCCGGACGCCAAGCCCATGGAGACCTTCACGGCCACGGCCGGCTCCGACCGTCCGCCCGAGGTGAAGTTCTAGCGCATCGGGCGGAAAAGTGGACCCGGTACTCACCAGCGTGGCGCTTCGGGTCGCTAGCGTGGCCCGCTGGGTCCGCCTCATCCGATGCGCCGGTCAAGAGAGGGAGCCTCGGATGAACCCCAAAAGGGGTGTCCACTTTTGGGTCCGAGGCTCTAGCGCATCGTGCGGAAAAGTGGACCCGGTTTTCCGCCCCGAACGATGCGCCGCTCAAGGAAGTGAGCCTCGGATGATCACTCCACCGCGTCATCGCGGGCCTCGTGCCGGTGATCCCGGTCACGACGAGCGCGGCGCTTTTCGGCATCGGGATGGGCGGGTCGGGCCTGGCCATGACGGAGCGACCTCACCCGATCGCGCCCTTTCGACCGCCCTCCCCTCCCGCCGGGAGGGAACACGATGGGCAGTGCTCTTCATCGCTCTTCTCGTTCTTCTTGCGCCCCTCCCCTGTCTCGCCCAGACCTTTCCCCAGCTCACCGGACGCGTCGTCGATGCGGCGGGTCTCCTCAAACCCGAGGAGCGGACGGCCCTCGAGGCGAAACTGAAGGCGCACGAGGACAAGACCACCGATCAGGTGGTGGTCGCGACGGTGCCGTCGCTGGACGGCTATCCGATCGAGGATTACGCCAACCGCCTCTTCCGGCACTGGCAGCTCGGCCAGAAGCAGAAGAACAACGGCGCCCTCCTCCTCGTGGCCCCGCAGGAGAGGAAGGTGCGCATCGAGGTGGGATACGGGCTGGAGGGCGCCCTCACCGACGCGCTGTCCAAGGTCATCATCACCACGGCGATCGCACCGCAGTTCCAGAAGGGCAATTTTTCAGGCGGCATCGATGCGGGTGTCGACGCCATGCTGTCGATCCTGACCGGGGACGCGGAGGAATGGCACCGCCGGGCCGAGGTGCGGGAGGACGGCGCCACGAGCATCGACCCGGTGATCGCCTTCGTGTTCCTGCTGATCCTGTTCTTCCTGATCTCGCGCATGATGGGGGCCGGCCGCGCGCGGGGCGTCGGGCGGGGGCGGCGCGGCCCCTGGATCGTCACCACCGGCGGCTGGCCGGGCGGCGGATGGTCCGGAGGCGGCGGTGGATGGTCCGGCGGGGGCGGCTTTTCCGGGGGCGGCGGCTCCTCGGGCGGCGGCGGCGCCTCGGGGAGCTGGTAGATGATTTCACCCGACGATCAGGCGCGCCTCGCCCAGGCGATCAGCGACGTGGAGGACGAGACCTCCGGGGAGATCGTGCTCGTGCTGGCCGAGCAGGCGGGGCACTACCGTGAAATCCCCCTGCTCTGGTCCCTTCTCGCCGCCCTGGTCACGCCCTGGCCGCTGATCTGGCTCACCTCGGTCAGCACGGCGCGGATCTTCCTGATCCAGCTCGCGGTGGCGCTCGCCCTGGGTCTCATCCTGTCCTGGCCGAAGCTGCGCTACGCCCTCGTGCCGCGCTCCCTCAAGCGGGCTCAGGGTCATGAGGCGGCCTCCCGGGAGTTCCTGCGCCGGGGGCTCACCCGGACCCGGGAGAAGACGGGCGTGCTGATCTATCTGGCGCTCGCCGAGCACCACGCCGAGATCCTGGCCGATACGGGCATCGCCGACCGGGTCGATGCCGGGATTTGGGCCGACATCGTGGCCGACCTGACCCGGACGATCCGGGACGGGCGCATGACGGACGGCCTGATCGTGGCGATCCGGCGCACGGGCGCGATCCTGGCCGAGCACGCCCCGCCCCGCCTCGACGACGTGGACGAGCTGCCCAACAAGGTCATCATCCTGCCTTGATCAGACCCCCGGCCATCAGAAGCCTGGACCCCGGGCCGCCCCGAGGATGATTCCGGGCCGGGCGGCATCGGTGCTCTGCAGCAGCACCACATAGGCATCGCCGCCGCTGCGAGCGGTCTCGAGCGGCACCTCGAACCGCGCCGAGCCGCCGACCCACTCGCCGACCCGGGTCAGGCCGCGCACCACATTGGCATAGGTGATCGTCTTGCCCCGGTTCTCGCCGCGCTCGATCGGCACCGTCTTGGCCCTCAGGACCGGCAGCACCCAGAGTTCGGCAGCCCGCTGGGTGGTGTCCGGGGTCTCCTCGACGATGATCGTCACCTGACCGTTCTGCTCGTCGACGGTCACGTTCACCGGCAGGGTCTTGCGGCCTTTCGAGGTGGTCTGGATGGCCTGTTCGACTTGGTCCCGGTCGGAGCCGATGCAGGACTTCTTGCCGTTGACGATCATCTGCGGGGTGAAGACCTGCCGGTCCTTGCGGGAATGGGCATAGGCCTTCTGGCGCTCGGTGAAGGACACATGGGCGAGGGTGTCCTTCCAGCCGAGATAATCCCAGTAATTCACGGGCAGGGAGAGCGCGATGATGTCCGGCTGGCGGGAATACTCCACGAGGAGCTCGTCGGCCGGCGGGCAGGACGAGCATCCCTGGCTGGTGAACAGCTCGACGACCGCGCGCGGCGGGTCCGCCAGAGCAGGCTGAAGGAGAGCGGCGAGACCGAGGGCCGCTAGGGTCAGTGTCAAACGGGACGCCATGGTGCCGCTATCGAACACGAAATCAGCCTCGAGGGAAACTCACGTTACCTTGAACGCGGGCACATCGTGCGGACCGGGAGCCCCGTCAATGGGAAGTGGACCCCACGTTCGGGTCCGACGCCCGGGCAGGCACCCGCCAGCGGCGGTGCATCCACAGCCATTGCTCCGGGTGTTCCCTCACCCATTCCTCCACCACGGAGGTCATCGCCTGCATGGCGCCCTGCACGTTGATCTGCCCGTCCGGGTCGCGCGGCAGGTCGAGCGGCGGGGTGAGCTGCAGGCGGAAGCGGTGGCCGGGCAGGCGGATCACCCGCACCCCGTGGACCGGACAGTCGAATCGGCGGGCGAATTTGCCCAGGATCGGGTTCACCAGAGCCGGGCGACCCATGAAATCGACGATCACCCCGCGGGTGAAATGCTGATCGATGAGCATGCCGAGATGGCCGCCCTTCTCCAGCGCCCCCTGCATGGCGAAGGCCGCCCCCTGGCGGGCTGCTTCCAGGTTGCCCATGGTCTCGCTGCGGATCTCGTGCAGGACGCGGGCGACGGCCGGATCGTTGGGCGCGCGGAACACCGCCGTGGTGTCGAGCCCGAAGCGCGCCGCACAGATCGCCGGCAGCTCCCAGTTGGCCAGGTGGGCGGAGAAGATGATGCCGGGCCGGCCATCGTCCCTGAGGCTCAGGAAATGATCGATGCCGTCGACCTCCGTGCGGCCGGGCACGGTGCTGTCGGGATCGAAGTCGAACAGACGCCCGAGATGGGGATACTCGCCGCCCGTGCGGCCGAGATTGTCCCAGGCCGCGAGCGCCAGCGCCTTCACGTCGGCCTCGGACTTCTCCGGGTAGGCGGCCCGGATGTTGGCCAGCGCTGTCCTGTGGGCCCGCAGGAGGGGTCCGAAGGTGCGGGTGATCGCCGCCCCCACGGCGCCGGAGCGCTCGGGGCCCAGGGCGCGCGCAAAGGCGAAGACGCCGCGGACGACGCCCACCATGACGGTCCCGACAAGGCGCGAGACGAGATTGCGGGACCGGTGGGGCTGCTGCACGTGGGTGTGATCCTGGAACGGTGAGCCGGCTCGGGCCGGCGCTGAAAATGAAAAGGCCCCGCGTCTTTTTCGAAGGCGACCCGGTTCGTCAAGATGCGCGGTCGCGACGAATTGCTGCCGCCGTTCCCTCGGTCAGAACGTCACGATGACCTTGCCGAACACCCGCCGGCCCTCGAGCCGCTCCAGCCCCTTCTGGAACTCGTCGAGCGGGAAGACCGCATCGATGACCGGATTCATGCCCCCGGCCATCTTGTCCAGCGACTGCGCGATGTTCTCGATCCGGCAGCCGAAGGAGCCGAAGATCCGGTACTGCTGCTGGAAGAGCTGCATCAGGTTCATGGTGGCGGAGACGCCCGAGGTCGATCCGCAGGTCACGAGGCGCCCGCCACGCCTGAGGCACAGGAGCGAGCCGTTCCACGTCTCGGCCCCCACATGCTCGAACACCACGTCGACGCCCCGGCGCTTGGTCAGCCGGCGCACCTCGCCCTCGAAGCGCTCGGTGCGGTAGTTGATCACGTGATCGGCCCCGAGCGCCTTCGCCTTCTCGCCCTTCTCGTCGTCCCCCACCGTCGTGTAGACCGTGCAGCCGATGGCCTTGGCCATCTTGATCGCCGCCGTGCCGATCCCGGAGCCGCCCGCATGGACGAGGATCGACTCGCCGGGCTCGAGCTTGGCGTTGTCGAACAGCATGTGCTGCACGGTGCCGAACCCGATGGGCGCGCAGGCCGCCTGCTCGAAGGAGACGCCCTGTGGGACCGGGATCACCAGACGCTCGGGCCGGTTGATCAGCTCGCGGGCGAAGCCGTCGATATGGAAGCCCATGATGCCGGCGACGTTCTCGCACAGATTGTCCCAACCGGTCCGGCAGGCCTTGCAATGGCCGCAGGTCTCGGCCCCGTACATGGTGACCGGATCGCCGGCCTTGAACCGGGTGACGCCCTCGCCGACGGCCGCGATCTCGCCCGAAGCCTCCACGCCGACGGCCTGCGGCATCTTGCGCTTGGCGAAGGCCATGCCGCGAAAGCCCCAGACGTCGAGATAGTTGAGGGCCAGCGCCTTGACCCGCACCTGCACCTCGCCGGCGGCCGGCGGCGGCGGGGGCTCGATCTCGGTGATGCGGAGATCACGGTCGCCGAAGAGCTGAAGGGAGCGCATGAAAGCCAATCCTGGTCGTGTGTCTGCCTGCAGCTCAAAGCGCGGCGATCACGGAGACAATCGTTCCCGGCGGCTTAAAGGGCCGAGGCCCCGATGACAAGTTTTGTGTCGTTCCGGAAGGGCGCGGGAGCCGAACGCCCTCTCCCGTCAGCCGCGGCCTTGCCGGCGCGCTCCCATGTCATGGCCGGCCTTGTGCCGGCCATCCCGATGCGGTGAGGCTCGGCGCTCCAACTTTATCGGGATCACCGGGACGAGCCCGGTGACGACGTGGAGATGGCATGCTCCGACGAAGCATGGGTCCGGAGGGCGGCAGGGGAACCTACCGGTGCACGCCCAGCATCGAGGTCAGTCCGCCGTCGATGGGCAGGACCGCCCCGGTGATGTAGGCGGCGGGCTCTGACAGGAGGAAGGCCGCGAGGCCTGCGATCTCCTCCGGCCTGGCGAAGCGCCCGGCCGGGATCTGCTTCTCCATGCTGTCGCGATAGGCCGCATAGGGGGCCATCATGTCCGTGTCGATGAAGCCCGGCGCGATCACGTTGACCGTGACGCCGCGCTTGGCGGTCTCGACCGAAAGGGTGCGGCAATAGGAGATCAGAGCCCCCTTGGACGCCGCATAGGCGGCATTGCCGGGATTGCCCTGGAGCGCCGCCACCGACCCGATGGCCACCATGCGGCCGGCCTTGGCCCGGATCATGCCGCGCATGAGCGCTTTCGCGATGCGGGTGAGCGACCAGAAGTTCACCTGCATGGCCGCTTCGGCCCTGTCCTGCTGCATCATGGCCGCGAGGGCGTCGTAGGGCTGGCCGGCATTGTGGATGAGCCCGAAGAAGCCCTCGCCCTCGACGGCCTCGCAGAAGGCCTCCAGGGCCGCCTTGTCGGCGAGGTCGACCTCATGGGCCCGGATGGTGCGGCCGGGGCTCGCCCGCATCAGCTCGTCGGCCAGCGCCCGCGCGGCATCGCCGGAGGACCGGTAGGTGAAGTCGACATCGTGGCCGGCCGCGACCAGCGCCCGCACGATGGCGGCGCCGACGCCCTTGGCCCCACCCGTCACCAGAACCCGGGTCATGGTCTCACGCTCCTCATGGCGTCAGGCTCCTTTGGGCTCGGCCCCGAAGACCAGGCAGGTGTTCTGGCCGCCGAAGCCGAAGGAGTTCGAGAGCACGTAATTCACCCTGGCGTCCCGGGCGACGTTCGGCACCACGTCGAGGGGGATCGCCGGATCCGGCACCTGGTAGTTGATGGTTGGCGGGATGCGGCCCGTCGCGATGGTCATGAGCGACATCACGGCCTCGACGGCGCCGGCCGCCGTGAGCGTGTGGCCGATCATCGACTTGTTCGAGGAGATCGGCAGGCCGGCCATGCGCTCGCCGAACACGGCGGTGCAGCTCATGGCCTCCATCTTGTCGTTCTCCGGCGTCGAGGTGCCATGGGCATTGATGTAGTCGATGTCCTCAGGGACGACGCCCGCATCCTCGAGAGCCTGGCGGATCGCCGTGATGGCCGGCATGCCGTCCGGGGACGAGCGGGTGCGGTGGAAGCCGTCGCCCTTCTCGCCGCAGCCGAGCACGTAGCCCAGGATCGTGGCGCCGCGGGCCCTCGCGCTGTCGGCATTCTCGAGCACCAGGGCCGCGCCGCCCTCGCCCATGACGAAGCCGTCGCGGTTCTTGGAGAAGGGCTTCGACGCTCCTTCCGGGTTCTCGTTCTGGGTCGAGAGCGCCGAGAGCAGCGAGAAGCGGATGAGCGATTCCGGGTTCACGGACCCGTCGGTCCCGATGCAGAGCGCCGCCTCGGTCTCGCCGCGGCGGATCGCCTCGACGCCGAGCTGGATCGCCGTGGCGCCGGACGAGCAGGCGGTCGACAGGGAAATCGGCGAGCCCCTGGTGCCGAAACGGTCGGCCACCCGGTCGGCCACGGTGCCGAAGATGAAGAGGTCGTGCCACGGCCTGAAACGGCCGGTCCCGGCTGCCTTGAGGAGATCCTTGTAGGTGACGTCCCCGTCCTGCCCCGAGGCCTTGGCCAGCGCCTCGCGCTGCGGCCATTCCATCTCGACCGGAGGCACGGCGATGAAGAGCGCGCCCGGAAAGTCCTCCTGGGCCAGCCCCGACTGCCCGACCGCCTCCTCGGCGGCCAGCATGGCGAGTCGCTCGGACAGCATGGGGGCGCAGAAGGGCTCCACGTCGACCGAGTCGATGGTGCCGGCGATCGTGGTGCGCAAGCCCTCGGTCGGGAAGCGGTTGATCCGATGGATGCCGGACCGGCCGGCCGTGAGAGCCGCCCAGGTGTCGTCCTTGCCCTGCCCAAGGGACGTGACCGTGCCGATGCCGGTGACGGCGACGAGCGGACGGCCCTGTGTGTCGCGAAGCGCCATTGCCTTCTCCTCAAGCCTTGGTGAGCCGGATGGCGCCTTCGCCGCGCCAGTGGCCGATGGAGGTCACGAGCGCCTCGCCGGCGCGTCCCTCGGCGATCAGCCCTGCGGCCAGCGCCACGCCGGTGGCCGGCTGGGCCTCCATCGTATGGCCCACGAGATCCCCGGTGGCGTGAACCGCCGCTCCGGGTGCGACGTCCTTCAACGCCGCCTGCTCGTCCTCCGTGATGCCCTTGATGCCGGTGGCGCCGGAGATCACCAGGTCCGGTCGGGCGTTCAGCTGCCGCGACAGGGCGTGGAGCGAGGCTTCCACGCTGCCTGCCTTGCGGCGGGAGCGGTCCGAGGCGACGCCCGCCAGGGCGGCGACCGGCTTTGCCCCGCGGGACGCGGCATGCTCGCGGGATTCCAGCACCAGGAAACAGGCCCCGGATCCGAGGATCATGCCGCCGCCGTCGGCCGGGCGCTCCCAGACCGGACGGTAGGGCTTCTTCCAGAGGAAGCCCCCCATCTCGTAGATGAGGAGCACGTCCGGCCGCTCCGCATTGTAGGCACCGCCCACGAGGAAGATGTCGTCCTGGCCCGAGGCGATGCGCTCGCGGGCGATGCGCAGGGCATCGACGCCGCTCGATTCCTCGCCCATGAAGGTCCGGGAGGCGCCGGTGACGCCGTGCACGATGGAGATGTTGCCCGCCAGCAGGTTCGAGAGCTGCGCCAGGAACAGGGTCGGGCGCAGATCGCCCATGAGGCGCTCGTTGAGGAACACGCCCGGGTTGTCGGCCTTGGCGAGTCCGGTGAGCACCTGCCCGTCGACCGCATAGTCCCGCTCGCCCCCTCCGGCCGAGACGATGAGCTGCATGCGAGCCTTCAGGGCCGCATCCTCCTTGGCCCCTGCGGCGTCCAGGGCAAGGCCCGCGGCATAGCAGCCGAGCTTCTGCCAGGCTTCCATCTGGCGCTGATCGGACTTCTTGGGGATCTGGCGGTCCCATTCGAGAGCCCCGACGGGATGGACCGGGAAAGGTTCGAACGTGGCCGCATCGGTGTTGGGGGCGCCGCCGCGCGCAAGCGCGGTCAGATGCGCCTCCAGGCCTTCCCCGGCGCTGGAGACGAGGCCGATCCCCGTAATGACGACATCCCGCATCAAACCGTCTCCTCCAGGAGGCCGATGCGCTTGGCTTGCGCCCGCATCAGGCCGTCCATGCCTTCAGGGAAGGGCATGATCCGGAAGCGCAGCTCCGCGTCGCAGATCGGCTTGCCCTCGGCGGCGATCTTGGCCTTGGTCACCGCATAGCCCGAGCCTTCATGCTCCAGCGTCGCCGTGACGGTGAGCACCGTACCCGGTCCGACGAAGGTGCGGAAGCGCGCCTTGTCGACGCCCATCAGGAACGGCATGTGGGTGAAGCCCATGAGGCCGAGCACGAGATAGCCGGAAGCCTGGGCCATGGTTTCGGTCAGAAGGACGCCGGGCACGAGGGGGTGGCCGGGGAAATGCCCTTCGAACACCGGGCTTTCCTGGGGAACCGTCGAGGAGACCTCGATCCGCCTGGTCTCGCGGTCGAGGCTCGTCACCCGGTCGATCATTTCAAAATATTCGAGGCGCATCCGGGTCTCTTACCCTCTTGCTCCCGGCAGGTTCAATGGGAAGAGAATCCATGAGGCGGAGCGCTGATGGATCGCCTCTTCGGACCGGCCTCGTCGGCCGGCCCGCCGGGATGGTTTGTTCGTCAGGCCTGCTTGGCGGCCACGAGGGCGTCGATGCGCGCCACGAGGTTCTTCAGGACGAAGTATTCCTCGGCGGGCGCCTTGCCCTCGTTCACTTCCTGCGTCCACTGCTCCAGCGGCAGCTTGATCCCGAAAGCCTTGTCGATCGCGAACGCGATATCGAGGAAGGCGAGCGAGTCGATGCCGAGATCCTCGATGGCATGGCTCTCCGGGGTGATCTGCTCGCGCGGGATATCGGCGGTCTCTGAAATGATGCCGGCGACGGTCTCGAAGGTGGACGACATGACGCCGCTCTCCTGAACTGCTTGTGGGTCTCAACGATCCAGCGCCGGCAAGCTCTCGAGGCCCGGTGTCCAGCCGCTCGTTTCGTCAAGGAGGGTTGTTTCGAAACGCACCCCTTACACGAGAGGCGGCAGACCGGCAACCGATTGGTTGCGTCCCGCCGAATTCCATCCGGCCGAACGTTGGGAATTCGGCCTGCGGCAACTACCTAAGGGACAGGCGATTGATTAATCGGCCCCTATCGTCGATAAGGGCCGCCTTCGGCCGCAAACCGAATGATCTTACATTGACGACAAATTGCTTGGATCGACGTGTTCAACAGGTTCCTCAAGCCTGAAATCCGCTATGCCCGCCGCATGGCCCGCATCGCGCGCTGGGACAGGCCCGTCGAGGGGCTGTCCGGGCGTTTGCGCGCTTGGGTGCATATGCTGGTCGCCGACCATGGGGTCTTTCGCCTCTTCTACCTGAACAAGCACCAGGTCACCGACCGCCTGTGGCGCTCGGCCCAGCCTGCGCCCCACCAGATCGCCGCCCTGAAGGCCGAGGGCGTCCGCACCATCGTCAACCTGCGCGGCGGGCGCGAGCATGGCTCCTGGCAGTTGCAGAAGGAGGCGTGCGAGCGCCTCGGCATCCATCTGGAGGAGTTCGTCGTCCGCTCCCGCGGGGCGCCCGACCGGGAAACCCTGCTGTCGGCGAAGGACTTCTTCGACAAGATCGAGTACCCGGCCGTCCTGCACTGCAAGTCGGGCGCGGACCGGGCGGGCTTCGTGGCCGCCCTCTATCTCGTGGTCTTCGAGGGCCGGTCCATCGACGAGGCCCAGCGCCAGCTCGCCATGCGATACGGCCATTTCCGCTTCTCGAAGACGGGCATCCTCGACGAGTTCTTCGATCTCTACCGCCGCGAGGGCGAGGCCCGGGGCATTCCCTTCCTGACCTGGATCGAGACTCAGTACGATGCCGAAGCCCTGGAGCGGAGCTTCCGCCCGAGCTTCTGGTCGAGCCTTCTCGTCGACCGGATCATGCGGCGGGAATAGGCCCCGAGCCCAGCGTCCCGCCCCGGAGCCCGGGCGATCGTCAGGGCAGCGCCGCCAAGCTGTGCTCGTCGTCGGAGAGCTGTAGGCGATGGAGCCGGGCATAAACCCCTCTCGTGGCCATCAGGGCCTCGTGCGACCCGGTCTCGGCGATGCGCCCGTTTTCCATCACGACGATCTGATCCGCGTTGCGCACGGTCGACAGCCGGTGGGCGATGACCAGGGTAGTGCGGCCCTTCATGAGACGCCGGATGGCATCCTGCACGAGGCGCTCCGATTCCGAGTCGAGGGCGCTGGTCGCCTCGTCGAGGAGCAGGATCGGGGCGTCCTTCAGGAACGCGCGGGCGAGCGAGATGCGCTGGCGCTCGCCGCCCGACAGGCGTCCGCCGCCGGGGCCGACCAGGGTGTCGTAGTCGTCCGGCTGCTTCAGGATGAAGTCGTGGGCCGCCGCCGCCTTGGCGGCCGCGACGATGTCCTCCTCCGACGCGTCCGGGCGCCCGAAGGCGATGTTGGCCCGGATGGTGTCGTCGAAGAGGATCACGTCCTGGCTGACCACAGCAATGGCGTGGCGCAGGCTCGCCAGGGTCACGTCCCGCACGTCCTGCCCGTCGATCAGCACGGCGCCCTGATTCACGTCGTAGAGGCGCGGGACGAGGGACAGGAGGGTCGATTTGCCCGAGCCGGAGCGGCCGACCAGGGCCGTGGTCCGGCCGGCCTCGGCCACCAGGTTGACGCGGTCCAGGGCCACGGTCTCGCCGTCGTAGGAGAAGGTGAGGTTCGAGAACGCGATCTCGCCGCCGACGAGGGCGAGCGGCTTTGCTCCGGGCTTGTCCTGGATCCGGGGCGCCTCGTCCATCACCGTGAAGGTCCGGTGGAGAGCCGACGCCGCCTCCTGGACGATGGCGTTGAGGTTGCCGAGCGCCCGGATCGGCTGCGCCGCCATGACGAGGGCGCTGACGAAGCCGGTGAAGTCCCCGACCGTGCTGTTGCCGGACAGGATCCGGTGGCCGATCAGCATGAGCACGATCGCCACGGCGAGACCGCCGCCGGTCTCGAGGATGGGGTCCATCCGGCCGCGGGCGTTCGCGGCCTTCATCTTGAGATCGCGCACGTCGTCGAAGGTCCTGGCCGCCTTGGTCCTGAGGTAGCGCTCGAGCCCGTAGGTCTTGGCGATGCGGGTTCCAGCCAGGCTTTCGGTGATGAGGCTCGCCATCAGGCCCGTCTGCTCCTGGGTCGAGATGGCGACCCGGCGCAGCTTGCGGCCGATCTGGTTCACCGGATAGGCGAAGACGGGCGAGATCACGGCCGCCACCAGGGTCAGGACCGGGTCGATCCAGAGCATCGCCGCCACGAGCGCGATGATCGTCGTGACCTCGCGCAGGAACACCGTGGACAGGCGGGTGAGCGCCTCCCGGATGAACGCGAAGTCAGTGGTGAAGCGCTGGGTCAGGGCGGCCGGGCTCTCCCGCCCGATCTGGGCGAGATCGGCCTCGATCAGGTGGCCGTAGAGCGCGGTCTGCATGTCGGCCTCGATCCGGGTCACCACCTTGTTGGTGAGGATCGTCAGGGCGAGGAGCGAGAAGCCCTTCACGGACGTGACGGCGATCACGAAGAGCGGCGCCAGCATGATGGCCTGCGCGTCCTTGGCGTCGAAGGCGTCGAAGGCCGCCTTGATCAGCACCGGGTAGAGCCCGGTGGCGCCCGAGACCAGGGCCACGAGCAGAAGCACCAGGGCCAGCGTTTTCCGATGCGGACGCATCCAGTCCCGCCACAGGCGGCGGATCAAGGGAAGGGTATCGCCTTGGAGGAGGCTTTTGCGGGCCATGCTCTGTCTTAGGGTTCTCGTCACGGAAGAGCACGCGGTTAGCATGCCAAGCCCCTCGGCCGCAAATCCTGAGCGGGACAGGAGCTCCGGGAGCGCCGCTTTGCCGCTTCCGGCCCCCCTCTCGACACCGGGGCGAATTCATGGCTGCATGGTCGTCCCGTCGCAGAGAAAACGCCATGACCTTCGAGACCTGGCTCGCCTTCGCGGCCGCGTCGGCCGTGCTGCTCGTCATCCCGGGCCCGACCATCCTGCTGGTCGTGTCCTATGCCCTCGGGCAGGGCTGGCGGACCGCCCTGCCCATGGCGATCGGCGTCGCCCTGGGCGATTTCACCGCCATGACCCTGTCGCTCCTCGGCCTCGGCGCCCTGCTCGCCGCCTCGGCGACGCTGTTCACGGTTCTCAAGTGGCTGGGGGCCGCCTATCTGGTCTGGCTCGGGATCAAGCTCTGGCGGGCCGGGGGAGCCCTCGACGCGAGGCCGCGCACGGATGCGACCTCCGCGCTCAGGATGCTGGGCCATGCCTGGATCGTGACGGCGCTCAATCCCAAGGGACTGACCTTCTTCATCGCCTTCCTGCCGCAATTCATCGACCCGAGGCTCGCCCTCCTGCCGCAGGTGAGCGTCTTCGCGGCGACCTTCCTGATCCTCGCCTTCGCGAACGTCCTCACCTACGCGCTCATCGCGTCGCGAGCCCGCCGGGTCGTGCAGAGCCCGCGGACCATGCGGGTGATCAACCGGACCGGCGGCAGCCTCCTGATCGGGGCCGGCATCGCGACGGTGGCCCTGAGGGCGGGGCAGGCTTAGCGCATCCTGCGGACGAAAGCGGGCCACGCTCGTGACCCTCGCCACGTCATCACCGGCCTCGTGCCGGTGCTCTCGATTGGAAGAGCGCCGCGTTTCACCGGATCGGGATGGCCAGCAAGAGGCAGGTGATGACCAGCCGGCCATGACACGGGAGGTTTCGACCGTGGCGGGAGGGTGCCACCTTCTCCACGTCATCACCGGGCTCGTCCCGGAGAACGCGATCGGCAGACCGCCGAGCGCATCGTGCGGACGAAAGCGGGTCGCTGACGCGGCCCTCCGGGTCCGCCCCGAACGATGCTCGAGAGGCCGGCGAGCCGGCCCGGCTCACACGGCCTTCAGGTAGCGCATCGGCCGACCGGGCGCGATCATCTCGGCGGCCGAGATGATCCCCTGCGCGTCGATGCCGAAATGCCGGTAGAGGTCCCTGATCGTGCCGGTCTGGCCGAAATGCTCGACGCCGAGCGAGCGGGTGCGGTGGCCCATGACGGATCCCATCCAGGCCAACGTGGCCGGATGGCCGTCGATCACCGTCACCAGGCCGCAATGGGGCGGCACGTCGGCGAGCAGGCGCTCCACATGGGACCGGGCGTGGACGAGGCCGCGCTCGCGGGCGCGCTGGGCCGCCGTCCAGCCGGCATTGAGCCGGTCGGCGGACGTGATGGCGAGCAGGCCGATATCGCGCCGGTCCTCGGCCATGAGGCCGACGGCCTCGATGGCCTCCGGGGCGACGGCCCCCGTATAGGCGACGATCACCTGGGCGTTCGGGCCGGGCTTCCGGAGCCAATAGGCGCCGGCCATGATGTCGGAGGCGAGCTCCGAGGTCATCTCGCGCTGGGGCTGCTCCAGGCTGCGGGTCGACAGGCGCAGGTAGACCGAGCCGCCGGTCTCGTCGCGCAGCCAGGTCCTCTCGTCCGCCTCGCCCTCGCCGTCGCGCTGCATGTAGTCGAAAGCAAAGCGCATGATCACGGCGAGCTCGTCGACGAAGGCCGGCTCGAAGGAGGCGAGCCCATCCTGCGCCAGCCCGACGAGCGGCGTGCCGATCGACTGGTGTGCGCCGCCCTCGGGCGCCAGCGTCACGCCGGACGGGGTGGCGACGAGCAGGAAGCGGGCATCCTGGTAGCAGGCGTAGTTCAGGGCGTCGGCGCCGCGGTAGATGAACGGGTCGTAGAGGGTGCCGATGGGCAGGATCCTCTCGCCGAACAGGGAATGCGAGAGGCCCAGGGCCGAGAGCACGATGAAGAGGTTCATCTCGGCGATGCCGAGCTCGATATGCTGGCCCTTGGGCGAGAACTCCCAATTGTAGGTCGAGGGGATCCGCTCCTTCTTGAAGGTGTCGACGAGGCTCTCCCGGGCGAAGAGGCCGCGCCGGTTGACCCAGGCGCCGAGATTGGTCGAGACCGTCACGTCGGGCGCCGTGGTGACCACGCGGGAGGCCAGCGCATGATCGGACCGCGCGAGTTCGTTGAGGATGAGCCCGAAACCCTGCTGGGTCGACATGGCGGGATTGGCCGGGAAGGCGAGCTTCTCCGGCACCGGCACCTGCGGGGCCGTGTAGCGCCGGGTGCCCTTCTGGATGAACGGGACCTCGCTCAGGAAGCGTTCGATCTCTCCCCCGGAGATCCCGAGGCCTTCGAACTTGTCCCATTCGTGCCCGGCCCGCACGCCCTGGGTGGCCTTCCAGGCCTCCATCTGGGTCGGCGTCAGCATGCCGGAATGGTTGTCCTTGTGGCCGGCGAGCGGCAGGCCGAATCCCTTGATCGTATAGGCCAGGAAGCAGACCGGCCGGTCGTGCTGGCGGGCCTTCTCGAAAGCGTCGAGCAGGCTCGGCAGATCATGGCCGCCGAGATTGGACATGAGACGCGCCAGTTCCTCGTCGGAACGCTTCTCGATCAGCCGGGTGACCGGCCCCTGGTCGCCGAGATCGTCGAGAAGACGCCTGCGCCAGGCGGCCCCGCCCTGGAAGGTCAGGGCCGAGTAGAGCTGGTTGGGGCAGGAATCGATCCAGTCCCGCAGGCGTTCGCCGCCGGGTTCCCGGAACGCCTCCTGCATCAGGGAGCCGTGCTTGAGGATCACCACGTCCCAGCCGAAATTGCGGAACAGCGCCTCGAAGCGCTCCCACAACCCTTCGCGGATGACGGCGTCCAGGCTCTGCCGGTTGTAGTCGATGATCCACCAGGTGTTGCGGATGCCGTGCTTCCAGCCCTCCAGCAGGGCCTCGAAGATGTTGCCCTCGTCCATCTCCGCGTCGCCCACCAGCGAGATCATGCGGCCTTCGGGGAGGTCCTTCGCCCAGCCATGGGCCTTCACGTAATCCTGCACGAGGCTGGCAAACAGCGTCTGCGCCACGCCCAGGCCCACCGAGCCCGTGGAGAAATCCACGTCGTCGATGTCCTTGGTGCGGGACGGATAGGATTGCGCGCCCTTGTAGCCGCGGAAATTCTCGAGCTTTTCGCGGGTCTGGCGGCCGAAGAGATACTGGATCGCGTGGTAGATCGGGCTGGCGTGCGGCTTGACCGCCACCCGATCCTCGGGCCTGAGCACCGAGAAGTAGAGCGCCGTCAGGATCGTGGACAGGGATGCCGAGGAGGCCTGGTGACCGCCGATCTTCAATCCGTCCTCGTTGGCGCGCAGGTGATTGGCGTTGTGGATCGTCCAGGTGGACAGCCAGAGCACCTTGCGCTCGAGTTCCTTCAGAATGCTCAGGTGCCGTGCATCGGCCATGGTGTCGTCTCCCGGTTTCGCCGAGATATACGCCCGAAGCTTCAGGGAGGCGAGGCCGAAGCCTCCGGCGCCGGATTGGCATTTGGGAGGAGCCCGCGAAAACGAAAAGCCCGCCGAGCGGCGGGCCTTCGTGATGCTCTCGAACCTGAGAGAAATTGGAGCGGGCGAAGGGATTCGAACCCTCGACCCCAACCTTGGCAAGGTTGTGCTCTACCCCTGAGCTACACCCGCGCTCCGCGATGCGCGCGGCATCGTTGCGAGGCCGTTGATGTGCCCCAAAACGCGCCGCATTGCAAGAGGGGCCTGCCGATCTTTTCGCGGCAGGCCTTGAGCCTGCTTCATCCGGTCGCTAGAGCCTCGGACCCAAAAGTGGACACCACTTTTGGGATTCATCCGAGGCTCCCTCTCTTGACCGGCGCATCGGATAAGGCGGAAAACCGGGTCCACTTTTCGCTGACGCGGCCCTCCGGGTCCGTCCGATGCGCTAGAACGCAGGCCCGCATGGAGGTTGCACGCTTGGCCCATCTGTCCCCTCAGGAACTCCTGGAGCGCCTGTCCTCGCTCGGCATCAGGACCGAGACGGTCGCGCACGAGCCGGTCTTCACGGTGGCGGAATCGCAAGCTGTCAAGCAGCGGATTCCCGGAGCCCATACCAAGAACCTGTTCGTGAAGGACAAGAAGGGCCGCTACTTCCTGATTTCCGCCAAGCACGACACCGCCATCGACCTCAAGCGCACCCACGAGGTCCTCGGGGCGTCCGGGCGCCTCTCCTTCGGGTCTGCCGAGCAGCTGCGCGCCCTCCTGGGGGTCGAGCCCGGCTCGGTGACCGCCTTCGCCGTGGCGAACGATACGGAAGGCAGGGTCACGATGGTGCTCGACGCCAACCTCATGGCGCACGAGCGGGTCAATTTCCATCCCCTGATCAATTCCATGACCACCGGGGTGTCGCGGGAGGATCTGGTGGCGTTCCTGAGGGCCACGGGGCACGATCCGCTCATCCTGCGCCTGCCGGAGCCGCCGGCGGAATTGCCAGACGACGCTCAAGCTCCCATGTAAGGTTTCGTCCTTCTCAACGCCTTTCACCTTTCGAGGATCGCATGCTGTCCGATACCCCCGTTCCCGGAACCTCCTCCGACGATCTCGTGAAGGACACCACCACGGCGGCATTCCGCCAGGACGTGCTCGCCGAATCCATGCAGCAGCCCGTCCTGGTGGATTTCTGGGCTCCCTGGTGCGGGCCCTGCAAGCAGCTCACCCCGATCCTGGAGAAGGCCGTGCGCGCGGCCGGCGGCAAGGTGAAGCTCGTGAAGATGAACATCGATGAGCATCCGCAGATCGCCGGTCAGCTCGGGGTGCAGTCGATCCCGGCCGTCTTCGCGTTCCAGCGCGGTCAGCCGGTGGACGGCTTCATGGGGGCCCTGCCGGAAAGCCAGGTCAAGAGCTTCATCGAGCGCCTGACCGGCCCCCTCGGCCCCAGCGCGGCCGAGGAGCTCCTGGCCGAGGCTGATCGCCTTCACGCCGAAGGCGATATCGGCGGCGCGGCCGAACTCTACTCCGCCGTTCTCGCGCAGGACCCGGAGAATGTGGCGGCCCTGGCGGCCCTCGTGAAGCTGCATGTGGAGGTCGGCGATCTGGAGGGCGCCCAGCGCTTCCTCGCCATGGCCCCGGCGGCGAAGGCCAACGATCCGGCTCTCGTCGGCGCGCGGGCGGCGGTCGAACTCGCCGAGCAGGCGGGCTCGCTCGGCGACCTGGCGGACCTCCAGCGGCGGATCGAAGCCGATCCCATGGACCATCAGGCCCGCTTCGATCTGGCCGTCGGCCTGAACGCCCGCGGGCGGCGGGAAGAAGCTGCCGACCACCTCCTTGAAATCGTCCGCCGCGACCGCAATTGGAACGATGACGGCGCACGCAAGCAGCTCGTCCAGTTCTTCGAGGCCTGGGGCCCGATGGACGCGATGACGCTGGCAGGGCGGCGGAGGCTCTCCTCGCTCCTGTTCTCTTGACGCTGTCCAACGCGGTTTAGGAGATCGGGATGGGAATGAACGCGGTATACCGAGGGCCGGAGGATTGCCCGTCGGTCATTCCCGTCTTTCCGCTCCCCGGCGCCCTCCTCCTGCCGCGCGGTCAGATGCCTCTCAACATCTTCGAGCCACGCTACCTGGCGATGATCGACGAGGCGCTGAAGACCGACCGGATCATCGGCATGGTGCAGCCCGACGCGGACAACGATCCCCTGGCGAACGTGCCGAAACTCTACCGGATCGGCTGCGCCGGCCGCATCACCCAGCTCGCCGAGACCGGCGATGGCCGGTACCTCGTCACGCTCATCGGCATCGCGCGCTTCCGCATCGAGGAGGAGTTGCCGCCGGTCAGCCCGTTCCGCCGGTGCCGGGTGACGTTCGGGCCCTTCACCGACGACTTCACGGCTCGCGCCGGCGAGAACGACGTGGATCGTGCCGGCGTGGTCAAGGCCCTGCGCGACTTCGTCAACGCGGTGCATGTGAAGGTCGACTGGCGGGGCATCGAGGAGGCTCCCAACGAGGCCCTGGTCAACGCTTTGTGCATGATGAGCCCCTTCGGCGTGCGCGAGAAGCAGGCGCTGCTCGAAGCCCCCAATCTGAAGAGCCGGGCCGAGGTGCTGATCGCGCTCACCGAGATCGAGCTCGCCCGCGGCGGCGCCGGATCCGACTCGACCCTGCAATAGGCAAGCCCGCCCTAGGAATGAGCACGATGGTTCCCGACACCCCTCCTTCCGAGCCCCCCCAGCCCGTGGAGGCGACGCGGATCGATCCCAAGCTCCTGGAGCTTCTCGTCTGCCCGCTCACCAAGGAAACCCTCGAATACGACGCCGCCCGGCAGGAGCTGATCAGCCGCCGCGCCAGGCTGGCCTATCCGATCCGCGACGGCATCCCGATCATGCTGCCGGAGGAGGCGCGGCAACTGACGGATTGAGGGTTCCTTGCCCCTCCCCCGCACGCCGTCAGTCGACCTGGACGTGAGACCGGGCTCAACCGCCATGCCGTCACCGGGCCCGTCCCGGCGATCTCGATTGTTTGAGACTGACTGCTTTTCCGATCGGGATGGCCTGCCTTATCCCACGATGTCATCACCGGCCTTGTGCCGGTGATCTCGCTTCTGTGAGACGCGGCGCTTTTCGGATCGGGATGGCCGGCACAAGGCCGGCCATGCATGACATTCACGCGGACCGGGCGGCGATCGCGTCCGCCAGCGCCAGCGTCCGCTTCGCCATCTCAACATGCAACCGCTCGACCATGCGGCCGTCGAGGCTGATCGCCCCCTTTCCGGCGTTCTCCGGCTGCTCGAAGGCCGCCACGATGGTCTTCGCCTTCCCGATCTCGTCCGGCGCCGGGGCAAAGATCTCGTTGGCCGTCGCGATCTGATCGGGGTGGATCAGCGTCTTGCCGTCGAATCCGCCGTCGCGGCCCTGCTCGCATTCCGTGCGCAAGCCCTCAGGATCGGTCAGGTGGTTGTAGACGCCGTCGAGGATGTCGAGGCCGTGCGCCCGCGCGGCGGCGAGCACGGTCATCAGCCAGGGCAGCATCACGGCGCGCCCCGGCAGCAGGCGCGCGCGGGTGTCCTTGGCGAGATCGTTGGTGCCCATGACGAAGCAGGAGAGCCGCGTGTCGACGTCGTGAGCCGCGCTCGCGATCGACTCGGCCCGAAGGATCGCGAGCGGCGTCTCGATCATGGCCCAGACCCTGGTGCGCTCCGCGGCGCCGAGCCTGCGAAGGCGCAGGCCGACCGCCGCGAGCGTCTCGGCCGACGAGACCTTGGGCACGAGCACCGCGTCCGGCGCTGCCGCGACGGCGGCCGCGAGATCCGCCTCGCCCCAGGGCGTGTCGAGCGCGTTGACGCGAATCACGAGTTCCCGCCGGCCGTAGCCTCCGGCCCGCACGGCCGCGCAGACCTGCTCGCGCGCCTGCGCCTTCCGATCGGGCGCCACCGCATCCTCCAGGTCGAAGATCATCACGTCGGCGGCCAGCGTCTTCGCCTTCTCGAGCGCGCGGGCATTCGAACCGGGCATGTAGAGAGCGCTGCGGCGCGGGCGAATCGGGATCATGGCTCTGTCCTCGGGTGTCCGATCGGTTGTAATGCTCGCGAGGGGATCGGCAAAGGAGACGCCGCGCATGTGGGTCGCAGGAGTCGATGGCTGCCGGGCAGGCTGGATCGCCGTGCTGATGCGCACGGACGACCCGACCGTCCATCGCATCCTGACCGTGCCGACATTCGCGGCCGTCGCGGATGCACCCGAGCGGCCGGCCGTGATCGCCGTCGACATGCCGGTCGGCCTGCCGGAGCGGACCGAAGGCTCGGGCCGCCCGCCGGAGCAGTTGATCCGCCCCCTGCTCGGCGAGCGGCAATCCTCCGTCTTCGCCATCCCGTCGCGCCGCGCCGTGGCGGCCACGGACTACGCCGAGGCCTGCGCGATCGCCGCCGCCACCTCGACCCCATCGCGCAAGGTCTCGCGGCAGGGCTTCGCCATCTTCCCGAAGATCCGCGAGATCGACGCGCTGCTGCGCGGCCGTCCCGATCTGGTATCCCGCGTCTTCGAGGTGCATCCGGAACTCGCCTTCTGGGCCCTGAATGCGGGCCGGGCGCTCGGGGAGCCGAAGAAGGTGAAAGGCACGCCCTACGGGCCCGGCATGGCGCTGCGGCGCGCTCTTCTCCGGCGATCAGGCCTCCTTCCCGAATCCCTCGTCGAGGCCTTTCCTCCCTGCGGAGCGGCCGAGGACGACCTCCTCGACGCGCTTGCGGGGTTGACGGTGGCGCTCGATCTCGCGAGAGGTGGAGGACAATCCTTTCCCGAGCCGCCCGGCCGTGACGCCCATGGCCTGCCGGTCGCCATCTGGACGCTCCGCAGGCAGCCCCAAGGTTCAACCATGTCCATCTCCCGCGCCGACATCGAAGCCGCCCATGCCCGCATCGCCCCCCATATCCGCCGCACCCCGGTCCTGACCCTGGGACCCGCCTTCGGCCATGACGGGCCGGTGAGCCTGAAGCTGGAATTCCTGCAGCATGCGGGCTCGTTCAAGACCCGCGGCGCCTTCAATACCCTGCTGTCGAACGAGGTCCCGGCGGCCGGCGTGGCGGCGGCCTCCGGCGGCAATCACGGGGCGGCCGTCGCCTATGCGGCGAAGGAGCTCGGCGTGAAGGCGCGCATCTTCGTGCCGGAGATCTCGAGCCCGGCCAAGATCGCCGTCATCCGCTCGCATGGGGCCGAGGTGGTGATCGGCGGCGCACGCTACGCGGATGCGCAGGCGGCCTGCGATCTCTTCGTGGAGGAGAGCGGGGCCCTGCGCATCCATCCCTTCGGCGCGACGAACACCATCATCGGCCAGGGCACGGCGGCTCTCGAATGGGAGCAGGATGGGCCCAGTCTCGACACCGTGCTCGTGGCGGTGGGCGGAGGCGGCCTGATCAGCGGCGTGGCGAGCTGGTGGGCCGGCCGGGTGAAGGTGGTGGGCGTCGAGCCGGAAGGCTCCCGCGCGCTCCATGCCGCGCTCGCAGCCGGGCGGCCCGTCGACGTGGACGTGGATTCGGTGGCGGCCGATTCGCTCGGCGCCAAGAACACGGGCGACCTCGTCTATGCGATCTGCCGCGAGACGGTCGACCACGTGGCCCTCGTCACCGATCCGGCGATCCGCGACGCGCAGCGGCTGCTCTGGCGCGACTACCGCGTCGCGTCCGAGCCCGGCGGCGCGGCGGCACTGGCGGCGCTGGTCTCAGGGGCCTATAAACCGCGCTCAGGCGAGCGCGTCGGCGTGCTGCTCTGCGGCGCCAATGTCGAGCTCGCCAAGCTTGCCGAAATCACTCATCCGTAATGGAAGGACGCCCATGTTCCCGCAACGTCTGACCGAAGGCTATCGCGCATTCCTCGACGAGCGCTTCCCGCGCGAGAGGAACCGCTTCGAGACCCTGGCCGAAAAGGGCCAGGCGCCCGAGGTGATGGTGATCGGCTGCTGCGACAGCCGCGTCTCTCCGGAGGTCATCTTCGACGCGAGCCCGGGCGAGTTGTTCGTGGTGCGCAACGTGGCGAACCTGGTGCCGCCCTTCGAGACCGGGGGCGATTACCACGGCACCTCGGCGGCGCTCGAATTCGCCGTGCAGGCCCTGCGCGTGAAGCACATCGTGGTGCTGGGCCATGCCCGCTGCGGCGGCATCCGGGCCTTCGCGGACGAGACCGCCCCTCTGTCGCCGGGCGACTTCATCGGCCGCTGGATGAACCTGATCAAGCCGGCGGGCGAGCGCATCGGCCCGCGTGGGGACGTGGACTTTTCCGACTACCTGACCCGTCTCGAACTGGCGGCGATCGAGAACAGCCTCAACAACCTGATGACCTTCCCGTGCGTCCGCATCCTCGTGGAGCGCGGCAAGCTGCAGCTCCACGGCGCCTTTTTTGGCGTAGCGTCGGGCGTGCTGATGGTGCGCGACCCGGAAACGGGAGATTTCCGGTCTGTGGTCGAGGACATGCCTCACCGCGTCTCCATGTTCAGGGCCCGCCGGGTCGACGCGCCCTAGGCGCCTCTTCGACCATGACTGGCTCAGGTTCGGTTTCCTTCGAGACCGTTCAGCGTTAGCGATTGACGCCCGTTCGACATGTAATAACATGTCGACATTGTTAAGGGGGCGTCATGTCTACTTTAGTCGTTTCAACCGCGAGAACCACCGAGGTCCAGCTCGACCCGACCACCTCCGCGGAGCTTCAGGTCACGCAGACCGGATCGATCACGACCGTCAACTCCGCCGTCACCGGAGGATCGCCGGGCTTGGAGGTCGTCGTCGACGGCGCGATCCGCTCGCAATTGAACGGGATCGATTTCGCAGCGGCCGGGTGTGCCATAACGGTCGGCCTCACCGGGATCGTCCGAGGCAGCATCAATGGCGTCTACCTCGGCGACGATGCCAACGTGGTGGTCAACAACGGTCAGATCTCGGCCTCTCCGCTATTGTTCGACAGCGCTGCCATCTAGCTCGACGGATCCGACAATCATATTTTCAACGACGGGATCCTGTCAGGCTTCTACGGAATCCGCGGTTCCGGCGTCCAAGGCGATGGCAATCTCAACCATATCGTCAATACCGGACAGATCGAGGCGGCCGATACCGGTATTCTCCTGAACGCCCCGACAACGCTGGTTCCCTCTCCGATCGCAGCGCCGAATACTCCCTACGGCGTGTTCAACAGCGGAACGATCGTCGCCGGCGTGAAAGGAATCCACGTTCAGCTCTCCGGCAACGTCACCAACAGTGGCGTCATTCAGGCCGGAGCCTTCGGCGTGACGTTCGGCACGGGCGAAACCTTCCTGAGCAATACCGGCACAATTGCCGCCCAGACTGCTGTTTTCGGCTCCTTCGAGCGGGACACCCTCCTCAACCAAGGCACGATCCAGGGCGCCATCTTCCTCAATGAAGGCGACGACCTCTACGACGGGCGCACCGGAACGGTGACCGATGTCGTGAATATGGGTGTCGGCGACGACATCGCCTATGGCGGCATCGGTGACGAGACCCTCATCGGCGGCGCCGACAAGGATTCTCTCTTCGGCAACGGCGGCTCCGACAGCCTGCTCGGCGGCAACGGAATCGACTATCTCGACGGCGGCGAAGGCGCCGACCGGATGGCGGGCGGTACCGGCGACGACACCTACGTGGTCGACAGCGAGACCGATTCTGTGACCGAGGCGATCAACGAGGGAACGGATCTCGTACGCGCCTCGATCTCCTATGCACTCGGAGTGAACCTCGACAATCTCTGGCTGACCGGCGACGCCGATCTCGCCGGCACCGGCAACGACCTGGCGAACAGGATCACCGGCAATGCCGGCAGCAACGTGCTCGATGGGCGCGCGGGCGCGGACGTCCTCGCCGGGGGCCGGGGCGACGACGTCTACATCGTCGACCACCAGAACGATCTGGTGACCGAGGCGGCCGACGAAGGATCCGACACGGTGCTGGCGTCCGTGTCCCATACGCTCGGCGGAAACGTGGAGAACCTCGTCCTCACCGGATCCGGCGACCTCGACGGCGCGGGCAACGACCTGGGGAACGCGATCACCGGAAATGCCGGCAGAAACGTGCTCAACGGCGGAGCGGGCGCGGATCAACTCGCCGGCCGCGAGGGCGTCGACACGGTCAGCGCCTCCGTGAACTACGCGCTCGGCGCCCATGTGGAGAACCTCGTCCTCACGGGCGCCGGCGACCTCCGCGGCATCGGCAACGATCTCGCCAACGTGATCACCGGCAATGCCGGCAGCAACCTCCTCGACGGCGGTGCGGGCGGGGACCGGATGGCCGGCGGCGACGGGAGCGACACCTATCTCGTGGACGATGCGAACGACCGCGTCGACGAGATGCTGGACCAGGGCCTCGATACGGTGCGCGCTGCGGTCTCCTACGCGCTTGCCGACAACGTGGAGAACCTTGTCCTCACGGGCGCCGGCGACAGCGACGGCACGGGCAACCATCTCGCCAACGCCATCATGGGCAATGGCGGCGCCAACCGCCTCGTGGGTGGCGGCGGCAATGATGCGCTCGACGGCGGCGCCGGCCAGGACATCGCGGTGTTCTCAGGGCTTCTGTCCGAGTACACCATCACCCGCAGCCCCGACGGCACCCTGACGGTCAGCGACACGATGGGTGGTGCCCGCGACGGCACCGACACCCTGAGGAACATCGAATTCCTGCAGTTCCAGGACGGCACGGTGACGCTGCCGACCCGGGCGCCGGTCGCGCCGGCCGTGCAGGGGTCCGTGACCCCGATCAGCGAGAACGCGGCACCGTTCACGCCCGTGGCGAGCGTGAGGAGTCCCGGCTTGGCCGACGGGGGCGCGGTCTATTCGCTGACCGTCAATCCCGGCGGCAAGTTCATGATCGATCCAACGAGCGGCCTGATCAGCCTCGTGGGCGCGGTCGACTACGAATCGGCGGAGGATGCCGACCTGCAGACCGAGACGGTCGGCACCCTGGTGCGCAAGTTCTACCTTCTCGCTGTCAAGGCCACCGAGACGCTCACCGGCTGGTCGTCCGGGGCGACCCCGGTGAAGGTCTACGTGACCGACGTGAACGAGGCCGCGACCGGCCTGTCCTTCACGGACGGGACGACGAAGGCCGCGATCGGCGAGGACGCCTCCGACGGGACGCTCATCGGGTCCTTGCAGGCCTTCGATCCGGAGCATGATGGGGAGCTCGTCTACGCGTTCGACACCACGGGCGCCAACGGGACGAGCGGCGCCGGCAATGCGGGCGGGCGGTTCAAGATCGAGAACGGCCAGCTGAAGGTGGCGGCGCTCACCGACGTGACCAAGATGGAAACCTACACGATCACCCTCAAGGTGACAGACAGGAACGGCGGTCCGGGTTCCGTCTCGGCCTACAAGGATTTCCACATCACGGTGAATGCGGCCGGCGAGGGCAACGCGCCGCCCAGCAAGCCGGTCGAGCGGCCCGGGACGATCAGCCTCTCCGAGAACGGCGGCGCGGTCCAGACGGTCGCGACTGTCCAGTCCCAGGATGCCGACGGAGATCCGTTCGGATACGAGCTCGTGGGTAATCCCGGCGACCTGTTCAGCATCGACGCCAACGGCGTGATCGCGTTCAAGGGTGGGGCGAACTACGAGTCGGCCAGCCTTGGTCTCGTGACCGAGAACCCCGGTCTCGAGTCCGAGAAGAAATATTTCAATGTGGTCGTGCGCGCCCGCGAGAGCGGTCCGAACGGCAAGGTTTCCGGCAACACGACCGTGAAGGTCAACCTCGACGACGTGAACGAGCGGCCGACCGGTGCGACCTATGCGGTCAGCGCGGCGACGAAGACCACGCAGCCCGGCACCACCCTGGCGACCCTGCAGGGCGTGATCGACCCGGACACGCGGGCGGGTTTCCGCACCTATTCCTATGCGCTCGTGAATGCCGATGGCAGTCCTTATGCGGGCAGCGAGTTCGCGATCGATGCGGGCGGCAATGTGAAGGTCGGTGCGGGCGGGCTGCGCGACGTATCCGGCACGACGGCGGTTCCGGTCTACGTCGAGATCGCCGATCTGAAGGACGCGTCCCTGACCGTGATCCAGCAGGTCGACCTCACGATCGGATCGGTCAACCATGCCCCGACCGACATCACCCTGACGAACACGTCGATCCGCGAACTGTCGTCCACGGGCGACTTCGTGGGCAGCCTGGGCGCGGCGGATCCGGATGCCGGCGACACGTTCACCTACGAGCTCCTGGACAGTGCCGGCGGCCGCTTCAAGATCGTCAACGGCCACGACCTCGTGGTGGACAACGGCTTCCGGCTCGATTTCGAGCAGGCGACCGCCCACACGATCAAGGTGCGGGTGACGGACAAGGTCGGATCGTCCTTCGTCAAGGACGTCACCATCGGGGTCATCGACTGGAATCCGGAAACCACGCCCGGCTCCGCCGCCGATGACGTGTTCTACGGCGGTGCGCTCGCGGACACACTTTCGGGCAACCTCGGCAACGACTGTCTCGTCGGCGGCGCGGACGCCGACATCCTCAAGGGCGATGGCGGCAACGACACCCTCTCGGGAGGCGCCGGCAAGGACAAGCTCTACGGCAGCAGCGCGTCCAAGGGCCTCAAGGATTCCGACGTCTTCCTCTTCGACACCGACCTGAAGAACAACAGGGCGGAAGCGAACAGGCACAAGGACGTCGTCTATGGCTTCGAGCACAAGAAGGACGCCATCTGGCTCGACGGCGACGTGTTCAGGACCAAGGCATTCACGAGCCTGGACAGGAAGGGCGGCGACGTGAAGGCCCAGAAGATCGGCAAGGCCTATGTCGCCCTCGGCAGCGCGAAGGACGGGAACGACTACATCGTCATCAAGACGATCGGGACCAAGAAGGCGCAGATCCTTTTCGACCCGGACGGCAGCGGCCGCAAGGCCGCCGTCGAGATCGCGACGATCCATTACGAGCCCAATCCGAAGAAGATGGGCGGCGCGCTCGACCACACCGACTTCTTCATCATCTGATCGCGGCTCTGCCGCGCAGGTGAGCCTCGGGATCCATGAGCCCCGAGATCCATGAGCCCCGAGATCCATGAGCCCTGAGATCCATGAGCCCTGAGATCCGGGCGCCTTGGGATCCGGACACCGCGGACGTAAAAAGAGCCGCTGTCGTTCCGACAGCGGCTCCGTGACTTCATATGCGGGGCAGGAACGCCGCGCGTCGGGTCTCAAGACTCAGGCGGCCTGCTTCTTGGGCTTCAGCAACCCGCGATTGGCCATGGCCTCGGCGATCTGCACGGCGTTCAAGGCCGCGCCCTTGCGCAGGTTGTCGGACACGCACCAGAACGACAGGCCGTTCTCGACGGTGATGTCCTCGCGGATGCGGGAGATGTAGGTGGCGTCCTCGCCGGCTGCCTCGTGGGGCGTGATGTAGCCGCCGGGCTCGCGCTTATCGACCACCATGATGCCGGGGGCGGCGCGCAGGATGTCGCGCGCCTCGTCGGCCGTGATCGGCTTCTCGAACTCCACGTTCACCGCCTCCGAGTGGCTGATGAAGACCGGCACGCGCACGCAGGTGGCCGTGAGCTTGATCTTCGGGTCGAGAATCTTCTTGGTCTCGGCCGTCATCTTCCACTCTTCCTTCGTGTACCCGTCCTCCATGAACACGTCGATATGCGGGATCAGGTTGAAGGCGATGCGCTTGGGGAACTTCTTCTCCTGCACGTCCTGGAGCGAGTAGAGCGCCTTGGTCTGGCGGTCGAGCTCGTCCATGCCGTCCTTGCCGGCGCCGGAGACCGACTGATAGGTGGCGACGACCACGCGCGTGATGGTGGCGGCGTCATGGAGCGGCTTGAGGGCCACGACGAGCTGGGCCGTGGAGCAGTTCGGGTTGGCGATGATGCCCTTCTTCATGTCGCGCAGCGCCTCGGCATTCACCTCCGGCACCACCAGGGGCACCTCGGGGTCGTAGCGCCAGGCGGAGGAATTGTCGATCACCACCGCCCCTTGGGCGGCGATCCGGGGCGACCATTCCTTGGAGACCTCGCCGCCCGCCGACATGAGGCACAGGTCGACATCGGAGAAATCATAGGTGTCGAGGGCCTTCGTCTTGAGCGTCTTGTCGCCGTAGGAGACCTCCGTCCCCTGGCTGCGGCGGGACGCGAGCGCCACCACCTCGTCGGCCGGGAAGGCCCGCTCGGCCAGGATGCTCAGCATCTCGCGGCCCACATTGCCGGTCGCACCGACGACGGCGATCTTGAAACCCATTGATCTTCTCCTGTTGTCGCTCTCCCCGGAAATATGAAAACCCTGTTCGGGTGCTGCCTCTCGCCCCGACGGGAGAGAGGACCGGGGACGACGAGGCTTATTCGGCCGTGGTTTTCACGGTCGAGGTTTTTCCAACCACTTTGGCGGTTTTCGTTTTGCTCGTCGTCGGGGTGAGCATCGCCATAGCCATCGTCCATCCAGAAGCCGGCTTCCGGCTTCGATACGCGGTCAGCAACACACCAAAGTCACGCTGTCGTCAAGCGTTTCCTTGATGGAGCCGGCATTCAGTCGCCCGCCAGCACATCGGTCGAGAGATTGAACCGGTAGAAGACCTTGTCCATCCGCTCGGCTCCGAGGCGCTCGTAGAACGCCTGCGCGCCCGTGTTGGTGCCATCCGTCGTGAGATCGATTCGGGTGAGATTCTGCGCCCTGGCGTGCTGGGCCAGCCAGCGCATCAGCTGGGCGCCCACCGTCTGGCCACGCGCAGGTTCGGCGACGAACAGCTCCTTGACGAAGAGGAGGCCCGTGAGCCTGAAGCCGGGCCGCAGGATGGCGAAGCAGGCAAGGCCCGCGGCCCGCCCGTCCCGAACGGCCAGGGCGTAGCGCGTGCCCTCCGCCTCCCGCATGGAGCGTTCCACCATCGCCTGGATCGGCTCGAGGGGTCGGGCCACCTCCGGGCCGCCGTAATGCAGGTCGAGCGCCCGGACCAGGGCTGCGATCTCGGCGGCATCCTCTAGGGTGGCGAGACGGATGACGGTCTGGGTCATGGAGGGGCTCGGGCTGGTTAAGCTTCGGTTTACCCTGCTTAGCAAAACCTTTCGGACCCTGGCCAGTGTCACGGTAGAACATGGGGATGACGGGATCAGCAGGGTTGATTGGTTCAAACGATGCCGCGGGCGGTCTATGCCGAATGGGATGAGGACGACGTCGCCGACTGGATCGACGAACGCCCCGCCCGTCGACTCCGCCGGAAGTCCCTGCCCTGGCTGCGCATGGTCCTGCTCTCGACCTGTACCATCGCGGGCCTCGTCTATGCCGCGCTGGAGCAGGAGCCGAATAGCAAGCCGGCCGAGCGGCGGAAGGCGGTCCCGTCCTCGGTTCTGGTCGCCCCGGCGCCCGCCTGGACGTCCCTTCCCTCGTCTCCGTCCGTTTATGCCCTGGCCGGCATCTCCGGTCCTGTCGCGTCCGAAGTGCGCGAGCATGCGGACGGAGCCCGGGAGGACGCGCTGACCGTCGGGCGATTCGGCGATTTCCGCTATGCGCAGCTGGCTCTCGTCCAGGGGCCGGCCGAGCCACCGGGGAGCTTCTACATCGACACGGTCCGGCGGGCCGCGCGCTCGGGCCTTGCGGTCGCGCATCTGGGCCAGAGCCGCATGATCGCGACCAAATTCGGCCCGATGGAAGCCGCTCCCATGACCCTGTCGAACAAGGGCGAGCAGAGCTGCCTGGCCTTCCGGTTCTCCGGTCCGGCCGCCGTGTTCGGATTCCAGGGCTGGCTGTGCGGCTCCGCGGCTCCCGAGGATGGGCAGCTCGCCTGCTTCATCGACGGCATCGTCCTGACCGGCGGCACGAATCCGTCCCTGAAGGCCGTGTTCGCCCAGGCCGAGCGCAGCCGGGGCGAATCGTGCGGACCAGGGGCTCGCACCCTTGGGACCGTCAGGCCTCCGGCCCGACCGTGATGGCCACCCGGTGCATGACGTTGCAGCCGTAGCCGTTGGGATTCCATCCGGCAGCCCTGAAGGGCTGGGCGCGGCCCTGCGAGTCCGTCGCCCGCGCGACGATCTCGTAAGAGCCGTCGCCCGGCAGCGTCAGCGTGGCTTGCCAGCGCACCCAGTCGTAGCGGTTGCGCGGGGGCGTCATGGCGGTCTCGATCCAGGTCACGCCGCCGTCAAGGGTGACCTCGACGCGCGCCACGTCGTCGTCGCCCGCCCAGGCGGCGCCCCGGACCGCGATGGCGCGCGTGCCCTCGGGATAGCGTCGACCATCGGCGGGCGCCGTGACGATGCTGCGCACGGGCATCGATTCGAGGATCCGGGTCTGCACCCCCTGGCCGTCCGAACCGGGTGCCAGCGGCCGGACGGGGAGGCGGTAGGACAGGCCGGTCATGCCCGGACCGTCGTGCTCCCGGTCGCGGATCCACACGCGCGTGAGCCATTTCTGGCTCAACGAGCCGGGCCAGCCGGGCACGACGAGGCGCAGGGGACCGCCATGGATGAAAGGCAGCGGCTCGCCGTTCATGGCCCAGACGAGCAGGGTGTGCTCCTCCAGGGCCTTGGCGATCGGCATGCCGCGCGACATGGCCTGCCGCTCATGGCTGCCGTGCTTGTCCGGATCGGCTCCGAAGTGGCCTGTGAAGCATGCCGCGTGCTTGAGGCCTGCTTCGTGCAGGACGTCGCCGAGCGAGACTCCGGTCCATTCCGCGCAGCCGACGCCGCCATGGGTCCAGGGGTTTCCCTCCGCGGCGGGCTCGAAGAAGGACCGGCCGTTGCCGCCGCATTCGAGCACCATGCGGAACGTTCTGTGCGGGAAGCGGCTCTTCAACTCCGCGAGCGTGAGGCGCAGCGGGCGCTCGACCTCGCCGTCGACGACGACATACCAGGTCTCTGGGTCGGCGGCCGGCCCGGGCAGCAATCCGTTGTTGCGGATGAAGAAGCGCCTGATCGGCGTCGTCTCGTCGTCGAGAAGCTCCTCGGGCGTCTCGGCCACCAGCGGGGTGTCGCTCAGCAGGCTCAGGCCCTCCTTCCCTGAGAGATCGAAACCTGCCTTCCTATCCTCCATCGGCTTTTGTCCTTCTCACCCTGTGCGAAATGTCACGCTTCGTCGGAACCATTTTAAGGGGGGCGGCCTTGTTTTCACATCATCGCACTTGATGATCGCGCACAGCACAAGGGACTGAGCGCCGTTCCTGGAGGATTACCCATGCGCCACTTCGCATTGTTGGGTTTGATATCGTTGGCTGCGCTGACGTCCGTCTCAGTGGTGGCTGAAGCGCAGACGCGAGACCGTCCTCTTGTTCTCCGAGTCAAACCACGCAGCTTCCTCGATCCGGGGCCGGTCGTGCCGGTCGGGACGATCAATCCGGGCTATACCGGCTACGGGCAGGCGCAATCCTACCTGCTGAGTCCACCCTATGCTCCAGCCGGTGCCGGTTTTGGCGTTGCCACCCTGCCCGATCCGATCACCAACGGGCCCTTCGTCGGCTCGCGCAATCCGTTCCCGATGTTCGGCGGCCCGGACGTCCAGGCGACAGGCTCGATCCGCTGATGTCTCCCCCGAGACGGATGGCCCCGGGCATGGCCCGGGGCTTTCGCCGTTACGACTGGGCTTCCAGTTCCTTGACGATGGCATCGCCCACGTCCTGCGTGCCCACCGCGTTGGCGCCGGGAGCCGCGATGTCCTTCGTGCGGGTGCCGGAGGCGAGCACGTTGGCGATGGCCCGGTCCAGCCGATCCGCCTCGTCGAGGAGGCCGAAGGAATAGCGCAGGGCCATGCCGAAGGAGCCGATCATGGCGATCGGATTGGCCAGTCCCTTGCCGGCGATGTCCGGGGCGGAGCCGTGCACGGGCTCGTAGAGCGCCTTGCGCTGGCCGGTCACCGGATCCTCGGCCCCCAGGGAGGCGGACGGCAGCATGCCGAGCGAACCGGTGAGCATGGCGGCGATGTCCGACAGGATGTCGCCGAACAGGTTGTCGGTGACGATCACGTCGAACTGCTTGGGCCAGCGCACGAGCTGCATGGCGCAGTTGTCGGCGAGCACGTGCTCCAGCTCCACGTCGGAGAACTCGGCCTTGTGGATGCGGGTGACCACCTGGCGCCAGAACACGCCGGTCTTCATCACGTTCATCTTCTCGGCCGAGGAGACCTTGTTGCGGCGCTTCCTGGCGAGATCGAAGGCGACGCGCGCGATCCGCTCCACCTCGTGGGTATGATAGAGCTGCGTGTCGACGGCGCGCTGGGAGCCGTCCTCCAGGGTCACGATCTCCTTCGGCTCCCCGAAATAGACCCCGCCGGTGAGCTCGCGCACGATCATGATGTCGAGGCCTTCCACCACCTCGCGCTTGAGCGAGGAGGCATCGGCCAGGGCCGGATAGCAGATCGCCGGGCGAAGGTTGGCGAAGAGGCCGAGGTCCTTGCGCAGGCGCAGCAGGCCCGCCTCGGGGCGCACCGCATAGGGCACGCTGTCCCATTTCGGGCCGCCCACCGCGCCGAACAGCACCGCATCGGCTTCCTGCGCGCGGCTCATGGCGGCATCCGAGATCGCCGCCCCGTGGGTGTCGTAGGCCGAGCCGCCGACGAGATCCGTCTCGGTCTCGAAGCCCAGCCCCCGCTTGCGGAACCAGCCCACAATCTTCTCGACCTCGCGCATGACCTCCGGGCCGATGCCGTCGCCAGGGAGAAGGAGAAGCTTGTGCGTTGCCATGGGAAGACCCCTGTTCTGTCGTGATCGAATGCAGGGCCCTTAAAGAGCCGAATGTGCGGCTTGGCAAGCTCCCGTCGTGTTGGCCGTTAGGCGGAGGCGGCTCCCCCGTCCTCGGCCCGCCGATCCTTCGGGGTCCTGACGACGGTGACCGAACAGGGCGCCTCCGCGACGACGCGGGACGAGACGCTGCCCAGGTAGCGGCGCAGGGCGGACGAGGACCGGGCGCCGATCACGACATGGTCGACATTGTTGTGCCGCACGTAGTCCACCAGGGCCGCCGCCGGGTCGGGGGCCTCCAGCACGCTGTAGGTGATCCGATCGGACGGGATCTGAAGCGAGCCGCCCCAGTGTCGGAGCTGCACCAGGCGCTGGACATGGAGGCTCCTCCCCTCCTCGTCCTCCAGGACATCGACGGCGATGCGCGAGGTCTTCAGGACGTTGACGCAGGCGATGCGCGCCTCGCCCTCGATGGAGAGGATGCGGCCGACCATCAGGCGCTGGGCTTCGGCGAGATCCTCGCTGCCCGGCGCCAGATCGATGGCGACCAGCACGATGGGAGCGCGGGACAGCTGCCCGGCGATGTTCGGCGCCTCGAGCGGTTGCGCCCGGCGGGCCTTGAGCCAGCGCCGGAACGTCTTCACCCCGCTGTCCCGTTCGAGCCGCCCGGCCCGTTCGGTGAGCCGCACCTGGTCCGGGTTCTCCAGATCGAGGGCGAGCTGGGCCGCCGTGGCGTAGCGCTCGTCCGGATCGACCTCCAGGCAGCGCAGGATGATCTCCTGCAGCCAGGGTGGGCAATCGGGGTTGAGCGCCCGCGGCGGCACCGGATCGCGCCACAGGCGGCGGCGGATCTGGCCGCCGCGCGGATTGCCGAAGGGACGTTCTCCCGTGACGAAGAAATACAGCATCACGCCGAGCGCGAAGAGATCGCTGCGCGGATCGGCCCTGTCCTGCAGCACCTGCTCCGGGGCCATGTAGGGCGTGGTGCCGAACGGCTCGCGAAACTCCTCGGCCAGGAGGTCGGGCAGGCGTTCGTGCCGGGCGAAGCCGTAATCGATGAGAACGGCCTCGCCGGTCTCGCGGAGCATCACGTTGCTCGGCTTGATGTCGAGATGGATGACGTGCTGGAGATGCAGGTCGTGCAGGGCATGCGCCACCGTCGCGCCGATCGCGACGACCTCGGGCCAGGGCAGCGGAACCCGGTCGAGGCGTGCCTTCAGCGATGGCCCGGAGATCCGCTCCATAACGATGTAGGGCATGGGATCGAGCGGACCGGTCGCGACGAAGCGGGGCACATGCGGGCCGGTCAGGCGCGGCATGATCATCTGCTCGGTCTCGAAGCACACGATGGGCAGCGGGTCGTCGCTGTCGATCAGCATCGGGACCTTCATGATCAGCGGCGCCGGATCGTCCTCCCGGGTGACGGCCCAGAGCTGCGCCATGCCGCCGGTGCCCAGATTTTCCTGGAGGGTGAAACCGTCGATCACTTGGCCGGGATGCAACCGCCAGCGCATCCGTCAGCGGCCCTGTTCGAGACGCAGCGCCAGCTTCTCCGGCAGGCCGGCCTGCCGCACCTTCCGGGCGGCCGTGGCCGTGTCGTAGGGCACGCGCAGGTAGCGCAGGGTCTGGCGCGCGGTGTCGAAGACCGCGTAGTTTGCCGCCGCCACCCCGTCCCGCGGCTGCCCGACGGCGCCGATCACCGCAAGCCAGGTGCGGGTCGGCAGGAGCGGAATGTCGTTGTTGGCCACCGGCGAGAAGGTGCCGACCTTAGCGGTGGTGCTCATGTGATAGAGCATGGGCACATGCACGTGACCGCAGAAGGTGATGTGGGCGTCGACCCGGCTGAAGTGCCGGATCGCCTCCATGGGCCCTGCCATGTAGTCCCAGCTGCGGGGGGCATAGCCGTTGGCGTGGACGTAGAGGACGCTCCCCTCCTCATGGGTGAGGGGGAGGTCCGCCAGGAAGCGCCGCTGCTCCATGCCGAGCTGGTTTCGGGTCCAGCGGATCGCCTCCTGGGCGACGCTGTTCATGTCCTCGTCCGAGCCGTCGATGGCCGCATCGTGATTGCCCAGAAGCGCCACGGCGCCCTGGTCCACGAGCCCGCGGACCGTGTCCACCACCCAGGCCGGATCGGCCCCGTAGCCCACGTAGTCGCCGAGAAAGATCAGGCGGTCGACATGGAGCAGGCGCGCATGGGCGAGGCAGGCCGACAGGGCCTCCCGGTTGCCGTGGATATCCGTGAGGAGGGCGATGAGCATGGAGCCAGTACAACTCCAAATGCATCGCCACTGCAACTAGAGCATCGATCCCAAAAGTGGAATCCACTTTTGGGATCGATTCCAATGCTCAAGCCTTTGAGCGGCGCACCGTTCGACGCGAAAAACCGGGTCCACTTTTTCGCACGGTGCGCTAGCTGATGATGGTCATCGGGCTCAGTGAACCTTATCCCCGCAGCGCCTCCAGCACCTTGCCGCCGGGCCGGCCGCGCGGCTCGAGGCCGATGCGGCGCTCCACGTCCTTGATGGCCTCGCGGGTCTTGGCGCCGATCTTGCCGTCCGGCTCGCCCACGTCGTAGCCGCGGGCGGTCAGGAGCTGCTGCAGCTCGCGGCGCTGAGCGCGCGAGAGCGGCGGATCGTCGGTGGGCCAGGCGGTCTGGATGCCGGGCTGGCCCTTGAGCCGGTCGCCCAGCAGCGCGATGGCGAGCCCGTAGGATTCCGCCGCGTTGTAGGAATAGACCGCGTCAAAGTTCTTGGTGACCAGGAAGGCCGGACCGTTGATGCCCGCCGGGATGATGATCCCGGCCGCGTAATTGCCCGAGAGCGGGCGTCCGTCGATCCGCTGCACGCCCATGGCGGCCCAGGTGGCGAGCGGCTTCTTGTTCTTTCGACCGGCGAGGCTCGCGTTGAAACCCGACGGCAGGCGTACCTCGTAACCCCAGGGCAGGCCGTTCACCCAGCCGGCTTTCTTGAGAAAGTTGGCCGTGGAATGCACCGCGTCCGGCACGGACGTCATGATGTCCCGATGCCCGTCCCCGTCGCCGTCGACGGCGAGGCGCTGGAAGGTCGAGGGCATGAACTGGGTGTGGCCGAAGGCGCCCGCCCAGGAGCCGCGCAGGTTCGCCGGGTTGATGTCGCCGTCCTGCACGATCTTCAGGGTCGCCATCAGCTCGCCCTTGAAATACTCGTTGCGGCGCGGCGCGTAGCAGACCAGCGTCGAGAGCGACTGGATCAGCGGCCGCCCGCCGATATCCTTGCCGAAATTGGATTCCACCCCCCAGACGCCCGCGATGGCATGGCGGTCGACCCCGAAGCGCGCCTCGGCGGCGGCGAGAGCCTGGCCCCATTGGCGCATGGCGGCGCGGCCGTCCTGCACCCGCTCCTCGTCGACGAGCGCCGAGAGATAGTCCCAGATGGGCGTCTTGAACTCGGGCTGGTTGTTCATGAGGTCGAGGATCGTCAGATCCGGCGTGACGCCGCGGGTCGCGGCATCGAAAGCCTGGCCGGAAATGCCCTTGGCGGCCGCCTGGCTGCGGAGGGATGCGAGGCACTGGCCGAAATCCGCCTGCGCGACGGCCGGCGTCGCAGCGGCAAAGCCGGCGAGAACGAAGAGAGCGGGGGCGATGAAGTTCTTCATGCTCGCGAACTTGCAGGCAATTTGGTTAATCTTATGGAAACGGGGCAGCTCCTCACGCTTTCGTCAGGCTGGGCAGCCCGACGGTGACTCTGCGTTAACCCTCCCGCGTCATGGCCGGGCTTGCCCGGCGTCCCGATGCCCGGGAGCGCCGCCAGGGTTCATCACGCGCAGCGCTCGCCCTCTGGGCTCATCAACCCAGGTCCGGATCGGGGAGGTTGGTCTGGATCCAGCGGTCGCTCACATGAACGTCCGTGGTTTCCAGCCGCCCCGGGCCGAGATTGACGAATTTGTGCGGAACGTTGGCCGGTCCGAAGACGACCTGACCCTTCTCGCATTCGAAGCGCTGGTCGCCGACGGTGAAGAGCGCCCGCCCCTCGCGGATGATGAAGATCTCGTCATAGGGGTGGACATGCCATTTCGGCCCGCCGCCGACCTCTTCCGTGGCGTAGAAGAGCACGGTCACGGCGGTGCCCAGCCGGTGACCCTCGACATGGCCCTTCCAGAACAGGTCGGGATGGGTCGCCCAATCGGCGCGGTCGAGAACCTGCGGCTTGCCCTGTGCCATCGCTCATCCTGCTCGATTGGCGCCGGTCCGGCGCGTCGGAAACGTCAGGCCCAGGCGCGCTCGGCGAGCTTCTTCTCGAAGCTGTCGATAGCTGCACCCTTTTCCATGGTCAGGCCGATGCCGTCGAGGCCGTTGAGCAGGCAATGCTTCTTGAACGGGTCGATGTCGAAGGTGACCGAACCGCCGTCGGGACCCCGGATCTCCTGCTTTTCGAGGTCCACGGTCAGGGTGGCGTTGGCGCCGCGCTCCGCGTCGTCGAAGAGCTTTTCCAGGTCTTCGGGGCTCACCTTGATCGGCAGGATGCCGTTCTGGAAGCAGTTGTTGTAGAAGATATCGGCGAAGCTGGTGGAGATCACGCAGCGGATGCCGAAATCGAGCAGCGCCCAGGGGGCGTGCTCGCGGGACGAGCCGCAGCCGAAATTGTCGCCCGCCACCAGGATCTTGGCGTTGCGATAGGCCGGCTGGTTGAGGACGAAATCGGGGTTCTCCGAGCCATCCTCGCGGTAGCGCATCTCGGAGAAGAGGCCCGTGCCGAGCCCCGTGCGCTTGATCGTCTTCAGGTACTGCTTGGGGATGATCATATCGGTGTCGATATTGATGATCCGCAGCGGCGCCGCGACGCTTTCGAGCACGGTGAACTTGTCCATGGTCCTCACATCCCTGAAGGCGGCCATGTCGCCGCTGTCCCGTGCCTCATATCAAAGGGTTTCGGGAACGGCTAGGCCAACGATCGTCGCGGCGGGCGGGAAACCTCCTCAGCGCCAGAGATTCGTCCGGGCCAGGTCATAGACCTCGTCGGCGCGGCCGTTCAGCACGGCCTTCAGCATGTAGAGGGTGAAGCCCTTCGCCATCTCCAGGGTGACGGAGGGCGGCATGGCGAGCTCGGTCCGGTTCACCACCGCGTCGACCAGGACCGGCCCGTCATGGGCCAGGGCGGCGGCGATCCCCTCCTCCACCTGGGCCGGGTCCTCCAGCCGGATGCCGCGGATTCCGGCGGCCTCCGCCATGGCGGCGAAGTTCGGGTTCCGGAGCTCCGTGCCGAAATCGAGGAAGCCGGTGGATTTCTGCTCGAGTTCGACGAAGCCGAGCGTGCCGTTGTTGAATACCACGACCTTCACGGGCAGGCGCTGCTGCGTCAGGGTGAGGAGATCCCCCATCAGCATGGCGAAGCCGCCGTCGCCCGACAGGGAGATCACCTGCCGGCCGGGGCAGGCCGCCTGGGCGCCGATGCCCTGGGCCATCGCGTTGGCCATCGAGCCGTGCCAGAACGACCCGAGCAGGCGCCGCTTTCCGTTCATGGCGAGATAGCGGGCCGCCCAGACGACGGGCAGGCCCACGTCGCAGGTGAACACGGCGTCGTCCGCCGCCTGGTCGCTGATCGCCTTGGCCACCTGCTGCGGATGGACCGGCGGCCGGCCCGGCGTTCCGACGGCGAGTTCGTCGAGCGCCCGGCGCGCCTTGGCGTAATGCTCCCGGGCCCGGGCGAGTTGCGCGCCGTCCGCCTTCCGGTCGAGCCTGGGCAGCAGGGCCGTCAGGGTGGCGCGGACATCGCCCACGACGCCCACATCGACCGCGGCGCGGCGGCCGATTTGTTCGCCCCGGAGGTCGACCTGCGCGATGCGGACGCCCGCATCCTCCGGGTAGAACTGGCGATAGGGGAAGTCGGTGCCGAGCATCAACAAGACGTCGCAGTCCCGCATGGCGTAATAGCCGGACGAGAAGCCGATCAGCCCGGTCATGCCGACGTCGTAGGGGTTGTCCCACTCCACGTGCTCCTTGCCGCGCATGGCATGCACCATGGGCGCCTGCAGGCGCTCGCCCAGGGCCAGCAACGCGTCATGCGCGTTCGCGCACCCCGCCCCGCACAGGACCGTGACCCGGCCGCCGCCGTTGAGGAGTGCGGCGAGCCGATCGAGGTCGTCCGGCGCCGGCGTGACGACCGGCGCCTGCGGCAGCAGCCCTGCGGGCTTGGCCGGAGGCGCCGCGGCGGCCGGCTGCAGGGCGACGTCGCCGGGGATCACCAGCACCGACACGCCGCGCTTGACCGTCGCCTCGCGGATGGCGGTCTCGAGCATGCGGGGCATCTGGTGGGGGCTCGAGACCAGCTCGCAGTAATGGCTGCATTCCCGGAACAGGGTCTCCGGGTGGGTCTCTTGAAAATAGCCGCTGCCGATCTCGGGCGAGGGAATATGGGCCGCGATGGCCAGCACCGGCACCCGCGAGCGGTGGCAGTCGAACAGGCCGTTGATGAGATGGAGATTGCCCGGCCCGCAGCTCCCGGCGCAGACCGCGAGGGCGCCCGTCACATGCGCCTCCGCGCCGGCCGCGAAGGCCGCGACCTCCTCGTGCCGGACGTGGATCCACTCCATGTCGTCCCGGCGCCGGATCGCGTCCGTCAGGCCGTTGAGGCTGTCGCCGACGATGCCGTAGACGCGCCTGACGCCTGCGGCCGCCAGGATCTCGACGAACTGCTCAGCGACGGACTTTGCCATGAAGCCTCTCCTGCTTGGGGACGGCCCGCCCGGGCGCAGGCCGGGCGGGCCGTCGGTCGGTTGTGGAGCAAGACCTAATCTGGCGTAGCGCCCAGCCCTTGCCAGCCCCGCAAGGCTCACCCCGCCGCCGCCTCGATGGCCTCCATGTCCTCGTCGGAGAGGCCGACATGGTGGCCAATCTCGTGGACCAGCACGTGGGTGACGATGTGGCCGAGGGTCTCCTCGTGCTCGGCCCAGTAGTCGAGGATCGGGCGGCGGTAGAGCCAGACCATGTTGGGGAACTGCCCGGTCTGCATCAGCCCGCCTCCTTGAGCGAGGCCGATGCCGCGGAACAGGCCGAGGAGATCGAAGGGCGTCTCGCAGCCCATATCGGTCATGGTCTCGTCGTCGGGGAAATCCTCGACCCGGATCACCACGCCCTCGCAGAGCAGCCGGAACGCCTCCGGCAGGCGCGCATAGGCGTCCTGCGCCAGGGCTTCGAGATCGTTGAGGCTGGGAGCTTGGAGATCGGCCAGGGCGCTCATGGGTCAGAGAATCCTCAGCTGGACCAGGAGCCAGATGGCCAGGATGACGACGCCCACGAGCGACAGGGCGCGGCCGATGCGGCGGCCCCAGAGCTCGACCGGATCGGTGCCGCCGTCCTCGGCCGAGCCGACAGCGTCCTTCGCGCCGAAATGGTCGCCCGCCCGGCGGCCCATGCGGGCGAGCGCCGAGGCGCCGAGGGTGTCCGAATCCCGCTGGACGCGCTCCAGCGCCTCGCGCGCCGCGTCGGCGTCGCGGGCTTCCCGGTCCCGATCGTTCATGAAACCCTCCTCGAAGCCTTTACCGTTGCTTTACCATGGCGATCCGATCACGTCTCCGCAACGGAACGCCTGGCGCGCTTGGCCGTTAACTGGCCCAGAACAACACAAGCTCACGAGGCAACAATGCGTAAAGTGTTTGGTATCCTGGCTGCGGCCGGGCTGGTGGTTCTCGGCGCCGGTGCGGCGTCGGCGCAGGGCGTCGACGTGCGGATCGGCCCGTCGGGCGTGCGCGTGGCGCAGGAACGGCATTACGGCCACGGCTATCGAGACGGCTATCGCGATCGCGTGGTCGAGCGCCGCATCGTGCGTCCGGCCCGGACCCGGACCGTGTGCCGCACCGTGATGGAGGAGCGCGTCCGCCCGAGCGGCATGGTCGTCCGCCGTCCGGTCGAGCGCTGCCGCCAGGTCGTGGCCGGCGGTCGCCGGGTCTACGTGGACTGAGGCCTCTCGCCCCTTCATGAAAAAGGCCGCGACTCGCAAGGGTCGCGGCCTTTTTCATCCATCTTCAGAATTCGGATCAGCGGAAGCTGCGGATGTCCACGAACCGGCCGGCGATTGCCGCCGCTGCCGCCATGGCGGGCGAGACCAGGTGGGTGCGGCCCTTGAAGCCCTGGCGGCCCTCGAAGTTGCGGTTCGACGTGGAAGCGCAGCGCTCGTGGGGCGCGAGGCGATCCGCGTTCATGGCCAGGCACATGGAGCAGCCGGGCTCGCGCCAGTCGAAGCCAGCCTCCCTGAAGATCTTGTCGAGGCCTTCCGCTTCCGCCTGCATCTTCACGATGCCGGAGCCGGGGACGATCATGGCGCTGACGCTCTCGGCGACGCGCCGGCCCTCGACCACCTTGGCGACTTCGCGCAGGTCCTCGATGCGGCCGTTGGTGCAGGAGCCGATGAAGACCCGGTCGAGGGCGATGTCGGTGATCTTCGTTCCCGGGGTGAGGCCCATGTATTCCAGGGCCCGCCACTTGGAGCGGCGCTTGTTCTCGTCCTGGATGTCGTCCGGGTTCGGCACTACGCCGGCGATCGACACCACGTCCTCCGGGCTCGTGCCCCAGGTGACGATAGGCGGCAGGTTGGCGGCGTCGAGGCGGATCTCGGTGTCGAAGAAGGCGCCCTCGTCGGTGCGCAGGCTGTCCCAGTAACGCACGGCCGCGTCCCAGGCCTCGCCCTTGGGCGCCTTGGGACGGTCCTTGAGATAGGCGTAGGTCTTCTCGTCGGGCGCCACCATGCCGGCCCGGGCCCCGCCCTCGATCGACATGTTGCAGATCGTCATGCGGCCTTCCATCGACAGGGACCGGATGGCCTCGCCGGCGTATTCGATCACGTGGCCGGTGCCGCCGGCGGTGCCAATCTCGCCGATGATGGCCAGGATGATGTCCTTCGCGGTGACGCCGGCGGGCAGCTGCCCGTCCACGGTCACGCGCATGTTCTTGGCCTTCTTCTGGATCAGCGTCTGGGTGGCGAGCACGTGCTCGACCTCCGAGGTGCCGATGCCGTGGGCAAGCGACCCGAAGGCCCCGTGGGTCGAGGTGTGGCTGTCGCCGCACACGATGGTCATGCCGGGCAGCGTGAAGCCCTGCTCCGGGCCCACCACGTGGACGATGCCCTGCCGGGTGTCGAGCTCGTTGTAGTACTCGACGCCGAAATCCTTGGCGTTCTGGGCCAGCGCCGCCACCTGGGTGGCGGCCTCGGGGTCCGAGATGCCGTGCGAGCGGTCGGAGGTCGGCACGTTGTGGTCGACCACCGCCAGGGTCTTCTGCGGCTGGCGCACCGTGCGGCCGGTCATGCGCAGGCCTTCGAAGGCCTGCGGGCTCGTCACCTCATGCACGAGGTGGCGGTCGATGTAGAGAAGGCACGTCCCGTCATCCTGCTGATCGACGACGTGGTCGTCCCAGATCTTGTCGTAGAGGGTGCGGGCTTTGGCCATGGTTCTCTTCCAGCGGTCGAAAAATAACGGTTCGGCGTGTTTAGCGGGCAGGCGCACGGACGGGAAGATGTCCTGAGCGCACAGGCCCTTGAAACGATCGCATAGCAGACGCCTGTCACCGCGCAATTATATTTTTGTCGCGTGGGCGTGCCGCCAAGCCTCGGTCGTCAGCAAAAAGGCGCGGGTTGAGCCGCGCCTTTGCATCGTCCGAAGAGGGAGGCGAGAGCCTTACTCGGCCGCGGCCGGGGTCTCGGTCTTCTTCTCGGTGCGCTCGGCGATACGGGCCGACTTGCCGCGACGGTCGCGCAGGTAGTACAGCTTGGCGCGGCGGACGGCGCCGCGGCGCACGACCTTGATCGACTCGACCAGCGGCGAGTAGAGCGGGAACACGCGCTCGACACCTTCGCCGTAGGAGATCTTGCGGACCGTGAAGCTCTCGTGGAGGCCGCCGCCGGACCGGGCGATGCACACGCCCTCATAGGCCTGCACGCGGCTGCGCTCGCCTTCCTTCACCTTCACGTTGACGATCACGGTGTCGCCGGGCTGGAAGTCGGGAATGGTCTTGGCGAGCTTGGCGATCTGCTCCTGCTCGAGCTGCTGAATGAGGTTCATCGTAATACTCCTGCCGTTGCGTGGCCCTGAGCGATCTCAAAACCCGCGGGATTTCGGCGTCCTGTTTTAAGTTGAGGCCGCGCCTATACAGGAGATTTGGCGGATTGTCGAGCCTCTCGCATCGGCGGGCGGGGCGCCCGTTCCGCCCTCCCTCGTCATCACCGGCCCTGTGCCGGTAATCCCGATGCTGAGAGGCGCCGCGCTCTGCCGAGCGGGATGGCCGGGACAAGCCCGGCCGTGACGGAATGGATAAGGCGTGCGCACCGAAGGCTCATCCGGATGCAGCAGGCACGACCCCGGCGAACAGATAGCGCTCGAACCAGCCGGGAAACGCCTGCACCAGCCCCTTCGGCCCTTCCATCCTGAGCCCCAACCTCTGCGCCTCGGCGAATGTCGCGTCGCCCCGCCACCAGGCGACCAGCGCCGGCAGGCGGGCACGGACGCAGAGGGGCTCCGGAAAGCCCGGGTTCTGCGTGCAGAACGAGACCTCGGCCTCCTTCAGGAGCAGGAAGCGCGGCCGGTGCTGCCCCTCGATCTCGAAGCGGACGACGAGGGGCTCGGACGGCAGAGCGTCGGTGCGGACCCGCCGCTGCATGTCGACGAGGAGCGGTTCGAGATCGAGATCCTCGTCCTCGGCCCGTCGCGGCAGCCAGCGCTGGCCCCAGGTGCCGAGGGCGCCGACGATCCCCATCAGCTCGCGGCCCGAATCGGTGAGTGCATATTCCGGTCCGTGCTCGCCCTCGACGCGCGTGACGGCCCCGACACGCACCAGATCCTGCAGGCGCTCCGACAGCATGGTGCGGGAAATGCGCGGGATGCCCCGGCGGATGTCGTTGAAGCGCCGGCTGCCGCACAGGAGCTCGCGCGCCACGAGAAGGGTCCAGCGCCCGCCGATGGCCTCATGGGCGCGCGCCACGGAACAGAACTGACCGTAATCTGCCATGGGTGAAGCGCTACCATGCCCGGGCGCGCGGCAGAAGTCCGGATTTCGGACCTGACAGGCGGCCCATCCCGGCCTATCGAGGCGGGAGTTTTCCGGATGATCCCATGACCGCACAGCCCCTCACCATCCTCGACCGCATCGGCAACACGTCCCTGATCGCCCTGCGCCATGTCAGGCCCGCCCGCGGCGCCCGCATCCTGCTGAAGCTGGAAAGCGAGAACCCCACGGGCAGCATGAAGGACCGGATGGCACTCGCCATGATCGAGGCGGCGGAAGCCGACGGGCGCCTGAAGCCCGGGGGCCCGGTGGTCGAATATACCGGGGGCAGCACGGGCGTCTCCCTGTCGCTGGTCTGCGCCGTGAAGGGCTATCCGCTCGACATCGTGACCTCCGATGCGTTCAGCAAGGAAAAGCTCGACCACATGCGGCTTCTCGGGGCGGCCTTGCACATCGTCGAAAGCGACGGCGGACGCATGACCGAGGCGCTGACGAAGACCATGATCGCGCGGGCCGGCGTCATCGCGCAGGCGAAGAACTCGTTCTGGACCGACCAGATGAAGAACCGGGACCAGATCGCCGCCTACCACCGCATGGCCGACGAGATCTGGCGGCAGACGGACGGCCGGATCGACGGCTTCGTCCAGAGCGTCGGAACGGCCGCGTCCCTGCGCGGCATCGCGGAACGCCTCCGAGGCCATTCCGGCGCGCTGACCGTCGTGGCCGTGGAGCCGGCGGAATCGCCCGTCCTGTCGGGCGGCTCCTCGGGCGCGCACAGGATCGACGGGATCGGCGCCGGCTACGTGGTTCCGCTCTGGCAGGACGGCATCGCCGACGGGATCGAGCGGGTCTCGACCGAGGAGGCCACCGCCATGGCCTTCCGGCTCGCCCGCGAGGAGGGCCTGTTCGCCGGAACCTCCACGGGCGCCAACGTCGTCGCGGCCCTGCGCCTCGCCGAGCGGCTGGGCCCCGGCGCCACGGTCGTCACCGTGATGTGCGACACGGGGATGAAGTATCTGAAGACCTTCGGGGCGGCGCTTGCGGCGAAGGCCTGACCGGCGCGGCGATCACACGCGCTCCAGGAACTCGACCACGATGCCGTCGGGATCCCGGCAGAACGCCACCTTGCGGATCAGTTCCGCGTTCGCCGCCCTGCGGGGTGGGACGGTGAACTCGACGCCGGCCGCGCGCAGCGTCTCGTAGACGGCCTCCACGTCCTCGACCCGGAAGGTGATGTGGCGGATGCCCGCCTCGGTGACGGGCACCTCGCGCGCCGGCGTCTCGATGGTTGCGGCCGGCTCGACGATTTCAAGCATGACGCCGCCGGTCTCCAGAAATGCGATGCGCCCGCCCTCGCCGGTGCGCTTGACGAGAATCTCCCTCAGCCCCAGCAGCCCGTTGTAAAACGCGATGGTCCTGTCGAGATCGCTGCTCGTCATCCCCACATGCTCGAAACCCTGCACCACGCCCGCGTCTCCCATTCATCGCCCGAAGGACTTGGGATGAAGCGGAGCACAGACGGTGCGCGGTGGCAATGCGACCGTGCCGCGGCGCGGCCCCATGCGGACGGGAGCGCCTGGCTCTACTTGGTGGCGGGCGGAGCCGTGGCGCCGATCCGGCCGACCATATCCATGCACTCGGCCTCTTTGCCCTGCTGATCGAGCTGCTTGGCCTGCTGGATCATCTGCATGGACTGGTTGTGGCCCTGGCTCTGCCCGGTGACGTTCGCCCCCTGGCCAGGGCTTGGGGTCGAGCCCTGCGTGGCGGACCCGGTCGTCGCGGGCGCGTCCAGGGTCGGGCCCGCGCCCTCCTGCCGGGCCGAGATGGATTTCTCCAGATCGGCGAGCCGCTGCGTGCAGGGGCCCGCCAGGACGGGACCGGCCAGGATGACGGCAAAGGTCGTGCTGAGAAGAAGGCGGCTGACCATATCGACCTCCTTTGATCGAGGTGCCGCCCTTTCAACCCCCGGCCGTGTCCGGCGTTCCGCATCGGGCCGATGCTCTGCACCTCGCAGAGCGCATCGTCCGGATTCGCGCGGTGCGCTAGCACTACAGATCCTATGGGGGTGGATAGCGGTCCACTCTCTGGCAGAGTGAGGTTGCTGTATCCACTCACGCTGGAGACCAACCGATGTCCGTTGAGCCCCGATTTGAGCAAACCG